>NZ_MELG01000099.1:0-405 GCF_001767535.1 Acinetobacter sp. GWC1_38_13
CATTAGGATTGCCATTGCTATATTGCTTGTAGTAATCATCTTTATCCCATGCTTTGCTGTAACTTAAACTTCCCAAAAGGTTGTACGGGAGTTCTTTATTAACGGCAAAGCTGACGTCTTGAAAGTTTGCATCAGAGAAGTTTTTGATTCGCTGATGACCATAGTGAGCATCTGCCGACCAACCTTGCCCTAAAGGTTGATGCCAACTGACATCAAGATAACCTGAACCACGAGAATGTTTATTAGTACCAATACCTAAAGTATCCGAGTTATTCCCGAAGTAATCTTGGGTGTAGGTAATGGAATATTTAACACTTAATGGTCCATAACTGATTTCTGGGATTATTTCACCGTAATCAAAGCGAGTATTTCCTGTTTCTGCTGTAGTTTTAGCGCCAGGATAAT
>NZ_MELG01000099.1:415-38561 GCF_001767535.1 Acinetobacter sp. GWC1_38_13
GACTTTAGTGCCTAGAGTTAAATCTCCAAAACTACGGCTGTAACCTGTATACACATCCCACTCTACTGATGCATCACGAATAAAATGATCACTCACTGTCGATGCCCAAGTTCCAGCATAAAAACCATTATCATGGTTATAGTCTAGTCCACCTTGAATTGCAGGTTTGCCCCAAGTTTGTTGAAAACCATGTGATACATATTGACTTGCGAGTGTTAGATTAGCGCTATAAGGTGATGCTATTTCTGTGCTTGCTTCAGTGGCATGAGTAGTATGCAAGAAGAAGCCCAAAGGGAGTAGCAATAAAATTCTTTTCATTTGAATTTTCCTAATGGTTGGCAGCACCTTAGTGTCATAAGGTGCTGAACATAACTGGACTAGGTTATGCAAATGGACGTAAAGGAGTCTGACGAACAGGGCTTGATCCTGCTTTGAAATAAGGTGCTTGCGAAGGTGGTAATTTTTGCCCACGAATTTGATCAGCAATTTTTTCTGCCATCATAATCGTGGTGGCATTTAAGTTGCCTGTGATAATGATTGGCATGATAGAGGCATCAATTACACGTAGCCCGCGTACGCCGTGAACACGACCTTGACCATCGACAACAGCCATTTCATCTTCACCCATTTTGCAACTGCATGATGGATGATAGGCTGTCTCGGCATGTTCTCGGACAAAAGAGTCTAGTTCAGCGTCGGTTTTTAACTGCATACTTGGGCTGATTTCTTCGCCACGATAAGGGTCAAGTGCGGGTTGATGCATGATTTCACGCGTGATACGAATCCCATCTCTGAATTCGCGCCAATCTTGTTCGGTTGACATGTAATTAAACAAGATACTTGGATGCTCAAATGGATCTTTGGATTTGAGTTTGATCCGACCACGTGAAGGTGAACGCATTGAACCAACATGGGCTTGAAAGCCATGCTCATTCACGGCATTACTACCATTGTAGTTAATCGCAACGGGTAAGAAGTGATACTGAATATTTGGCCATTCAAATTCATCAGATGAACGAATAAAACCACCTGCTTCGAATTGGTTACTTGCACCGATACCTTTGCCAAGGAATAACCACTCTGCACCAATCGCAGGTTGGTTGTACCATTTCAATGCTGGGTAAAGTGAAACTGGTTTTTTACATTTGTATTGTAAATACATTTCCAAATGATCTTGCAGGTTTTCACCCACGCCAGGTAAGTCTTGTACCACCTCAATATCCATCGATTTGAGGAAAGTGCTTTGTCCAACACCTGAGCGCTGTAAAATTTGCGGTGATGCAATTGCACCTGCACATAACAAGACTTCACGTTTGGCATATGCTTGTTTCATGTTGGCTTGATCTAAACCAATAATGTATTCGACACCAATTGCTTGTTTATGACTAAATAAGATTTTATTGGTCATGGCGTGGGTGACAATCGTCAAATTGGGACGACCTTTTGCCATATCTAAATAACCGCGAGCAGTACTCGAACGACGACCTTGTGGTGTCACCGTTCGATCCATCGGACCGAAACCTTCTTGCTGATAACCGTTTAAATCATCTGTACGAGGATAACCTGCCTGTACACCTGCTTCGATCATGGCATGAAACAGTTCATTATTGCCTTGTTTTGGGGTGGTGACTGAAACAGGACCTTCACCGCCGTGATAATCGTTAGCACCAATGTCGCGTGTTTCTGATTTTCGGTAATATGGTAAACAATCCGCATAGCTCCAATCTTCAAGCCCTTGATGCGTTGACCATTGGTCTAAATCCATCGCGTTACCACGGATGTAGCACATACCATTAATGAGTGATGAGCCACCTAGACCTTTACCACGACCACACTCCATACGGCGATTGTTCATATGTGGTTCAGGGTCGGTCAAATATGCCCAATTGTAGCGACGGCCTTGTAGTGGAAACGCCAAAGCGGCTGGCATTTGCGTGCGGAAATCAAGCCGATAATCTGGACCGCCTGCTTCTAATAATAATACTGAGATATCTGCATCTTCAGTTAAACGTGCAGCGAGGACGTTACCTGCTGAGCCTGCACCAATAATAATATAATCGTATTCTTGCTTATTCATAATCTGCCTTTATTTGTTGCAAGATCAACTGAATACATGTGACTCAGTTGATCAAGATAAGATAAAGCGCAATGCTTTTAGAAAATGCTTTGGTAATCACCAAGCTCAACTTGAACGGATTTAATGCGTGTGTAGTGAGATAGGGTCGAGATCCCATTTTCACGACCTACACCAGATTGTTTATAACCACCGACTGGCATTTCAGCAGGGGATTCGCCCCAAGTATTGATCCAACAAATACCAGCTTCGATTTGGTGAATAATGCGATGTGCTTTGTTAATGTCTGGTGTCACCACACCTGCTGCTAGACCAAAAGTGGTGTTATTGGCACGACGAATGACTTCATCTTCAGTTTGGTAGCTCAAGATGCTCATGACTGGACCAAAGATTTCGTCCTGCACGATTCGCATATCATCGGTACAATCTGTAAATACTGTCGGTAATACATATGCACCCTCAGCCAATTCACCCGTTGCTCGATCACCACCGATCAGTAATTTGGCGCCTTGTTGTTTGCCTGCATTGATGTAGGAAAGAACTTTTTCCATATGCGGGAAACTGGTCAATGGACCAAAGTTGGTATCTGCATTCATTGGGTCGCCGATACGAATACGTTGCACACGTTCTAATACTGCATTTTCAAATTCTGTTTTTAATGATGCTGGAATAAAGACACGCGTACCATTGGTACAGACTTGACCAGAACTAAAGAAGTTCGCCATCACCGCAATATCTGCGGCTTTATTCATATCTGCATCTTCACAGATGATCAGTGGTGATTTACCGCCAAGTTCCATAGTCACTTCTTTTAAGCTCGAAGCAGCAGCACTTGCCATCACTTTTTTTCCAGTTTCAACACCGCCAGTAAACGAAATTTTTTCAATGACAGGATGTTCTGTCAGCCATTGACCGATATCACGACCAGCCCCTTGTACGACGTTGAATACACCATCAGGTACACCTGCTTCGGTATAAATTTCAGCAAGTTTAAATGCGCTAAGTGGGGTGATTTCACTTGGTTTGAAAATCATGGCATTGCCCGCAGCCAGCGCAGGAGCGGATTTCCATAAAGCAATTTGAATCGGATAGTTCCAAGCACCGATGCCTGCAACGACACCTAAAGGTTCACGGCGAGTATAGAAGAAACTACTTTCGCGTAATGGAACTTGTTCACCTTGGATGGCTGTCGATAAACCTGCGTAATATTCGAGCACATCAGCACCTGTCACAATATCGACAGTCGATGTTTCGCTATAAGCTTTACCTGTATCTAAGGTTTCAAGTTTTGCTAGTTCATCATTGCGTTCACGTAAAATATCTACAGCTCGACGTAAAATACGAGAACGCTCAACTGCTGTGATTGTCGCCCAAACTTTTTGACCTTGTTGAGCACTTTGAACAGCTTTTTCAATATCTTGTTGAGAGGCTTGTTGGATATGGGCAATTACGTTGCCATTGGCTGGATTGATACTGTCAAAACTTACACCACTTGTGGCATTGACATATTGACCGTGGATATACAATGGATGAGTTTGCACATCATTCATTTTGTCTCTCCTGAAATAAGGGTTTAGCCAGTTGAAGTTGCATGTCTAAATAGTCATAGGCAACTCGTCTTGCATTCTGCCGATCGAAATGATCATTCCCCACGAGTCCACCTCGTAGCCATAACCCATCGATCAGTGCTGCTAAGCCACTCGCAGCAATACTTGCACTTTCACTTGGCATCAGTTTTAAAAAGTGATGTTTTAAGTTCGAATACAAGCGTCGATCATTAATGCGTTGTAAACGTGCAAGCTCTGGGCTATGCATACTGGCTGACCAAAAATCTAACCAAACGCGCATAGCGGTTTTATTGACCTGACTACTATCAAAGTTTGAATCAATGATTGCCTTAATTTGGTTTTCAGGTTGTTGATCTGCTGTATTGGCTTTGTATTGCAGAGAGGTGAGATGCAATCTTTTGAGCATCTCCCGCATACAGTTGATCATTAACCCTTGCTTATCACCAAAATAATGGCTGACGATACCTGTTGAGACTCCCGCTTTTTTTGCAATTTGTGAAATGGTGGTTTGTGATAAACCCACTTCATAAATCACTTCAAATGCGGCATTAACGATCTCTTCACGGCGTTCGTGTTCAGGTTTAACTCTGCGTTTGGTCATGTGTAGTTGCCATAAATGCCTAAAATTATTAAGGCGTTAGATTAAAATCTGGATGCAGAAAATGATAACACAACATCATGATACTTTTAATTGATTGAACGTTCAATCAATTAAAAGTATAGTATTTGCAACAAGGATGCTTTACATAACTCTTAATCGTGTTATCGGAGATCCCTGTTAAAGTATCAAAAGTGTTGATTTATTGAATGGATTTTTAGTGGTTGGGTCTAAGCTCAGTTACTCTTAAAAATGCTTCTTTGCATCCACACGGGTAATTACAAAAATGCAGCTTATGCAATGATTGGTGTTGTTTTCAATATCTTTTAAATGCTGTGTCTTCTCGTTGTTTTCGTCAATAAATCGTGGTCGAGTTATTGAGAAAAACAACTTTCAAAATTTAAATTTTCCTTGAGGATTGTATGGTGACAGATAATCCAAGAGCAGTTGATGATTCATCTATTCAAACAAAAGATCAGTTAAATCGCGTGGTCTTTTATGTTTCAGCGCTCATAATTTTAATATTTTCACTGACGACGATTTTATTTAATGATTTTTCGAATCATTTGCTCAATGTTGTACTGGCTTGGGTGAGTGATAAATTCAGTTGGTATTACTTACTTGCCGCAACGCTTTACCTAATCTTTGTGGTTTTTATCGCTTGTTCTCGTTATGGCGATATAAAGCTAGGTCCTAAACATTCCAAACCTGAGTTTAGCCTGCTGAGTTGGTCGGCGATGCTGTTCGCCGCAGGTATCGGCACAGATCTAATGTTTTTCTCGGTGGCTGAACCACTGTCACATTATATGAATCCACCAGTGGGTGAGGGGCAAACTTATGAAGCCGCTCGTCAAGGGATGGTATGGACTTTATTTCATTATGGTCTAACAGGCTGGGGCATGTATGCCTTAGTCGGGATGGCTTTGGGATATTTTAGTTATCGCTATAACTTACCTCTGACCATTCGTTCGGCGCTTTATCCGATTTTTGGTAAAAAAATTGATGGTCCGATTGGTCATACCGTAGATACCGCCGCCGTGATTGGGACGATTTTCGGTATCGCAACGACTTGTGGTATTGCAGTTGTTCAAATCAATTATGGTTTGCATGTTTTATTTGATTGGCCTGAAGGTTTATGGGTTCAATCTGGACTGATTTTAGTTGCTGTGATTGTGACGATTATTTCGGTAACAGCAGGTGTCAATAAAGGCATTAAAGTACTTTCTGAAATCAATATTTACGCCGCTATTGGTTTAATGCTATTTGTGCTGTTTTTAGGAAATACAGAGTTCTTATTAAATGCCTTGGTACAAAACTTTGGTGACTATATCAGCCGCTTTCCAAGCTTAGCTTTAGACAGTTTTGCATTTGAACAACCGAAAGAGTGGATGAATAGTTGGACATTATTCTTTTGGGCATGGTGGGTGGCTTGGTCTCCATTTGTAGGTCTGTTTTTGGCACGTATTTCACGTGGTCGTACCATTCGTGAGTTTGTCTGTGGAACTTTGATTATTCCTCTACTATTCACGATCACATGGTTATCAATCTTTGGTAACAGTGCTTTATACAACGTTATTTTTGATGGCAATACAGCTTTGGCTCAAACTGTTTTGACAGATCCTGCACATGGGTTTTATGACTTATTGGCACAGTATCCGTGGTTTGGATTTGTTGCTGGTGTAGCAACCATTACAGGGCTTCTGTTCTATGTGACCTCTGCTGATTCTGGGGCATTGGTTCTTGGAAATTTCACTACTAAATTCTCCAATGTAGATAATGATGCACCACGTTGGTTACGTGTGTTTTGGGCGATTGCGATTGGTTTATTGACCATCGCGATGTTGATGGCAAATGGTATTACTGCTTTACAAAGTGCAACCGTAATCATGGGATTACCGTTTAGCTTTGTTATGCTGCTTGTGATGGCTGGACTCTATAAATCTCTCCGTTTAGAAGATTATCGTAAAGCTAGTCGTAGCTTAAATGCTGCACCTGTAGTGGGTAATGTCGATATTCTAAATTGGAAACAACGCCTTTCACGTGTCATGCATCATCCTGGTAGCCATGAAACATTGCGTATGCTCGATAATGTATGTAGACCTGCAGTGCAAACCGTTGCTGATGAACTGATTAAACGAGGGATGAACGTTGAGGTTAATCAAGGCGAATCTGAATACCACGATAAGTTGTATCACCTAGACTTAACGATTTTCATTGAAGATGAGCATAATTTTGTCTATCAAATTTGGCCTGTACGCTATATCGCTCCGACATTTAGTGAACGAGGCAAACGTGGTAAGCAATATTATTATCGTTTGGAAACATTCTTGTATGAAGGTTCTCAAGACAATGACTTGGTTGGATATACCAAAGAGCAGGTCATTAATGACATTTTAGATAAGTATGAGCGTCATATGACTTTCTTACATATCAACCGAATTAGTCCAGGAAATCGTCCTCTTTATCCTGACTCACAAGACTAATTAAAAGACCTCACATTTCTGTGGGGTTTTTAAATCGTGAAGATTTTACAAAGTATAATTTGCTTCATAATCAAGCTTATTTTTTTATTATTAAGTGTTGGCTGTTCGAATGATCATAATCGAACAGCCAACAGAGAAGAATCAATGTTTTATAAACTGATAACTCGCAAATATGAGACTAGAAGGAAACTCAAATGAAAAAAATAATGATCTTTTGTGCTCTCATGGTTGTGATCTTTGTATCTGTATTATTTGTCAGTCCTAAGCCGACAATTTGGTTATTGCAGCACAGTTTATTTAGCATTCCAAAAGATTCACGACCTGCTCAGTACCAAGAGCTGAACGTGATTGTATCGACAAACTTAACCTACCCATCAAAGTTTCAAAAAATACATTTGATTTCTACAAGACTAAAGTGCCTTTAGCTCATCAGCCCATCGTCATTTGGGTGCATGGTGGCGGATTTGTCGGTGGAGATAAGCTTGAAGTGAAAGCTTATGCAACTGAATTAGCCTCACAAGGTTACTCTGTCTTTGTACTCAATTATGAACTTGTGCCGACCGCAAAATATCCTGAACCTGTCATCCAAGTTTCTGAAGCCATCCGTTATATAAAAACAAGTTTTGCTAAACAACATAATTTAAATATGGCGAATATATTTATTGCAGGGGACTCCGCTGGAGCACAGATCGCTTTGCAATTTTTACTCACTCAATCCAACCCTCAATATGCAGACTTGCTCAATATTCAGAAGACCTTAAATCTATCCGACATCCGAGGTGGTTTATTGTATTGTGGTCCTTATGATTTGAAAAATATGGTTCTACAGGCAAACTCTGCGATTACCCGATTTGCATTTGGACGTATTGGTTGGGCATATTTAGAGGACAAAGACTGGCTTACTCGTACTGAGGATAAAGGATTAGTGGTGTCTGAATATCTAAACGCAGCACTTCCACCAATTTATTTAACAGATGGCAATACAGCTTCATTTGAACAACAAGCTCGCCAACTAGAAAAACAATTGCAGAAAGTTGGTGTAGCAACCAAATCACGATATTTTGATCAGAAAACTGATCCTACAGCTCATGAATATCAATTTCTGTTGGACACCAAACCGGCCCAACTCACTCTGAAGGATACACTTCAGTTTATGGATACATATAGATAAAAATGATTTGATCAAAACCACAACAAACATAAATGTTATGGTCTATAGCGCACCATATTTTTGCCATGTTTCACCTGTTTCATAGGGAGCATAATGGCTTTTTAATTCTTGCAAAGACTGCGTTTGATACAGTGCAAATAAAATCATAATGAAGAATAGGCAGAAGAGTTTCATAAATCTTTTGTATTTATAATGCCCTGAATATAAATAAAAAATACAATAAAAAGCTAAGATTAAATAAGTGCAGAACAGGGAGTGGAAAACTAAATTGCCCAGTAATACCAGTGTCAGTACAAGAGCAATTCTATTTTTTAAAGAACTTGGACGGAAACTTAATGCGGTGAGTACTAATAAACCTAGTGCTGTCCAAAACAGATAACTATTGCCGCCAATAATCACAATATAGGTTGCTTGTAACCATAACAAAGTCAGCCATATAAAAATGGAAGAAATAATAAATTTAGACGACTCAGAAGAAGCGGGCAAAGAATGTTTCATATCACATAAACGATTTGAAAGCGTAGTCAAGCAAAGCTAAAAGTGAAACCGCATGAGGTCTTTGGTCTTAAATTTTGCTAAAACAACACAAGCTAAAGAAAGTGAGCCACCAATCAGAACTGCTGGCACAACCGTGAGGAAACGTGTCATTAGCGTTGAGTGCAAAGCACCAAGCTCATTACTTGATGTCACAAAGATGCCATTAATCGCTGCGATACGACCAAGCATGTCTCGTGGGGGAATGAGTTGCAGTAAAGTTTGGCGGATAATAATGTTAACACTATCACACGAACCTATAATAATGAGAAACACGACAGATAAAAAGTAATATCTAGTAACAGCAAATAACAAAGTACATAATGAAAAACCAGTAAGGCTAAGCAACATGATTTTCCATGGCTGATATTTTGGAGGATATCGAACCAAAATCAGCATAGTCAATAAAGCACCGAAGGCTGGTGCCGAGCGTAATATTCCAAAACCTGTTGCTCCGACATGCAAAATATCACTGGCAAAAATAGGCAATAGGGCAATTACTCCTCCAAAAAATACTGAACTTAAATCAAGAAACATTGCCCAAAAAATAATTTTAGTTTTACGAATATAGAGAAATGCTTCTTTGATACTGAGTAAGGCAGACTCAGATTGCATCTCAGGAAAAGTTCTACTTGTTAGAGCCCATAAAGCTAAGCTACCTATGAGGAATAAGCTTGTAATAACACTAAACACTACGGATAAGCGCAAATGTGCAAGCATTAATCCTCCAATGACTGGTGCTAGAATGCCACATACTTGCCAGCACATGCTGGTCCAAGTGGCTGCGCGGGCATATAAATGTTCTGGGACAATAAAAGGGCGCAGTGAATTAAAACAAGGGCTGTAAATTCCTCGAATACATCCAAATAAGAATAAAATCCCGAAGGTAGAAATCAGTAGAATGTTGGCATTGATATGATCATGCTCAAATAGATCAAAACAAATCCAAAGTGCGATTGATAATGGAATTGCTAGGCTAAAACTAAGCTGTAAAATCCGCTGACGATTGAAACGATCTGCAATATAACCACCCCACAAAGACAATACTAAAAATGGAATAAAATCCATCAGACCTACCAAGCCAAGCATCAATGGATTCTTGGTAATTTGATACAGTTGAAAGGCGATAACGATTTCTTGTATCAACACAGCAAATGTCAAACAAGCTTGATTTATCGTTAAAAATGAAAAATCACGACAACGAAATACCGCAAAGGCAGAATGAGAACAATCAGTGGACATAATTCAAAAATGAGAAAATAAAAAAGGGAAGAGTCAAACTCATCCCTTTCTGTTTCAGTTTAAGCATGCTTAATGTGCAGCAGCTTCGACTTTTGCAACTTGTTTTGTAGATACCAAGTTTTTAGGCGTTGTATAGTTCAAACCTAAAGTTGAACTCGTATACTGACGCACTTGATCCAACAATGCAGGATTTTCTGATAAATCCTGACCATAAGAACGTACAATCTCATGCAGTTTAGTATTCCAAACACCTTTAGTTTGCTCAGGGAAGGCTTTTTCAAGCAAGTTGAGCATAATGTAAGGAGACGTTGAAGCACCAGGAGATGCACCAAGCAACGCAGTTACAGATTTATCTTGTGATGCAAAGATTTCCGTACCGAATTGCAATTTCGCAGGTTTACCTGGTTCTTTCTTAATGATCTGAACACGTTGACCACCCTGACGTAAATGCCAGTCTTTCGGATCTGCTTCTGGATAGTATTTTTTCAACTCGTTGAAGCGGTCTTCATCTGACATCAACACTTGGCTTACTAGATATTGGACAAGATCAGCATTTTGTAGACCAATCGCTGCCATTGGCAATACGTTGTTTTTATTAGTTGATGCTAACAAATCAAGCTGTGAACCTTGTTTTAGGAACTTGTTTGAATAAGTTGCAAATGGACCAAATAAGACATATTTTTTGCCATCAATATAACGCGTATCAATATGTGGAACTGACATTGGCGGCGCACCTAGATCTGCACGACCATATACTTTTGCTGTATGTTGAGCTGTAATCGCAGGATTATCAGTCACCAAGAACTCACCACCCACAGGGAAGCCTGCATATTGTTGTGCTTCTGGAAGCCCAGTCATTTGCAACAACTTAATTGCAGCACCGCCTGCACCGATAAATACAAAACGTGTTTTGACGTGATTCGTTTCACCAGATTTTAAATCTTTGAATGCAACTGACCAAGTATTGTCATCATTACGGCTAATACCAGTAACTTCTGTTGACGTTCTGAGTTGGAAATTCGGGCTCTTCTCAAGATGGCTTACCAATTGAGTTGTAATCGCACCATAGTTCACATCCGAACCCACATCCATACGTGTCGCAGCAACTTTTTGCTGTGGATCACGACCATTCATGACTAACGGTGCCCATTGCTTAATTTCAGATGGGTTTTCTGTCATTTTCATGCCAGCAAATAATGGATCTTGAATCATGGCTGCATAACGCTTTTCCATGAAGTTCACATTATCGCCCCATACAAATGCAATGTGTGGAACAGGATTGATAAAGGTATTTGGCGTATTTAACACACCTTTCTGAACTTGATATGCCCAAAACTGTTTAGCAATTTCGAATTGCCCCGCAACTTTGACAGCTTTAGAAATGTCCATTTTACCGTCTTTCTCTTCGGTATAATTCATTTCCATAAAGCCAGAGTGACCAGTACCTGCATTGTTAAAGCCGTTTGAACTTTCTTGAGCAACTGCATCAAGACGTTCGTACATACGGATGTTCCAGTCAGGTTGTAACTCGTTGAGATATGTACCGAGCGTTGCACTCATGATACCGCCACCGATAAGTACAACATCAACCACAGGTTCGTCGTTTTTCGTTTTAATTGCCTTAGACGTAACAGGTCTAAAAAGAAATGCAATTGCAATAACTATGAGTACTAGAAGTAGTACTAATAAGTACTTCCAAAATTTTTTCATTCAATTTACCTTAAAAATTAAATGACCCCCTATATGGATGATATAGAGAGAAAAGATTTAAATGATGAGTGAGCGCAAATGCACATCAGCACAGGGGTTGCCCAACTGATGCGAGAGGAAAAAGTTCGTGAATTTTACTTTAATTTAGGCAGCGTTTTTGTTTACCAAATGTTTAAAAATGTAAGATTCAAGATCACTTGGATAGTGGTTTATTTAGCTTATTGTTAAAAAAGAAATTATATTTACTTTGTTTAATTTTATTTGATAAGAACTGGCATGGCATTTTAATAGCTATAAAAAAGCCGTCTTTGAGACAGCTTTCTTATATGGGTGACTTGGTGAGCAAATACTTACCAGCTCAAAGCACCACCTGTTTGGTAATCTGTTACGCGCGTCTCGAAGAAATTCTTCTCTTTACGCAAGTCCATCATCTCAGACATCCATGCAAATGGGTTTGTTACACCAGCGAATTGCTCTGGTAAACCAAGTTGCGATAAACGACGGTTACAGATGAACTTCAAATATTCTTCCATCATGCTTGCATTCATGCCCAATACACCGCGTGGCATAGTGTCACGTGCATATTCGATCTCAAGCATCGTACCTTCAAGAATCATTTGAATCACTTCTTGTTGGAATTCAGCAGTCCAAAGGTGAGGGTTCTCAATCTTGATTTGGTTGATCATATCGATACCAAAGTTCAAGTGCATTGATTCATCACGTAGGATGTATTGGAATTGCTCAGCAACACCATTCATCTTGTTGCGACGACCCATACTCAAGATTTGAGTAAAACCACAGTAGAAGAAAATACCTTCTAATACACAGTAGAATGCAATCAAGTTACGAAGTAAACGTTGATCGTTTTCAGGCGTACCTGTGTGGAATGTAGGATCACTTAAAGATTGAGTATATTTCAAGCCCCATGATGCTTTACGTGCAACACTTGGAATCTCACGGTACATGTTGAAGACTTCGCCTTCGTCCATACCTAAAGATTCGATACAGTATTGGTAAGCATGCGTGTGAATCGCTTCTTCAAATGCTTGACGCAAGATGTATTGGCGGCATTCAGGGTTTGTAATATGACGATAAATCGCCAAAACCAAGTTGTTCGCAACCAATGAATCTGCTGTTGAGAAGAAACCTAAAGAACGCATAACGATAGTGCGCTCATCTTCGGTTAAGCCATTTTCAGACTTCCAAAGTGCGATATCGTGGTTCATGTTAACTTCTTGTGGCATCCAGTGGTTTGCGCACCCATCCAAGTATTTTTGCCAAGCCCACTCATATTTGAATGGAACAAGTTGGTTTAAATCCGCACGACAGTTGATCATGGCTTTGTCGTCAACTTGTACACGCTGAGCACCCATTTCAAGCTCTTCTAAGCCCGGTGCAACGTCCAAATGATCTAGGGCTGCAGATGCTCTAGCCAACGAATCGGTTGGATTTGTTGCTCGGTTGGCACTGGCTCCAACGGGTTGTGCAGCTGCCATGCTCGGCGATGATTGCTCTGCATTAGATACCACCTGCGTATTAACCGTTTTTTGCGAGTCGAGGGACGCAGACTTGTGTTCAGGTGTAGTCGGTTTTTGCGAATCATCTTCAAAATCGTCCCAACTTAGGATAGACATTTTTCGTTCTCTCTTCGTTGTGTGTAGCCGTAATAGACATCTCTCAACAACGATGTCTTTAACTATACGCTTATATTGTGTAAGCAAAATTAAGTCTTATTAATATCTATGGTGTTGACGAGCTATCGTCAGTAATTCCTAAGACTTATTTTGCTTACGCTGTTGTTTACGAATGGCTAAAAATGCATAAACCATCGGTACATAAAAGAAAATAAAGGCAAAGATCAGAACAGCTAATCCCAACATATAGTTATGAGTCATAGTCATCATACTCTTTGCCTTAATCTTTAGAACCCTTCTTGCTATAAAGAAGGGTGCTTTATTGGATTAAATTACTGACAAGCTTCACAGTCTGGATTGTCAATTGAACATGCCATTGGAACTGGAGCTGCTGTAGTGAAACCATCTTCTTCAACTTGAGCTTCTGGTTTCTTATCTTCAACCGCTTGAGCTGCAACGACAGGAGCCTCAACTGATGCTGGTTTAACTGCGTTCAATGCACCCGTATTGATTGTTGATTTCTCAGCAGAAGTTGCACCCAAAGCACGGAGGTAATAAGTCGTTTTAAGACCACGTAACCATGCCATCTTATAGGTAATGTCAAGTTTCTTACCGTTTGCACCAGCGATGTAAAGGTTAAGCGACTGTGCTTGATCAATCCATTTTTGACGACGTGATGCAGCATCAACGATCCAACGAGTTTCCACTTCAAAAGCTGTCGCGAAGATTGCTTTCAATTCTTCAGGAATACGCGCAATCTTCTGAACTGAACCTTCAAAGTGTTTCAGATCATTTACCATCACGGTATCCCATAGACCACGTTCTTTTAATGCACGAACAAGGTAAGGGTTGATCACTGTGAATTCACCTGAAAGGTTAGATTTCACATACAAGTTTTGGAATGTTGGCTCAATCGACTGAGACACACCACAAATGTTTGAAATCGTTGCAGTCGGTGCAATCGCCATTACATTTGAGTTACGCATACCATCTTTTTGAACTTTGGCACGTAAGCTATCCCAATCCAAACGTTGAGTACGATCAACTTCGAACATACGTTCAGGACGTGATTTAGCAACTAACTCTAAAGAGTCGATTGGTAGGATGCCTTGATCCCACAATGAACCTTTAAATGTTGAATAAGCACCACGCTCTAGCGCAAGATCGCTTGATGTTTGAATCGCGTAGTAACTGATCACTTCCATAGATTCATCAGCAAAATCAACTGCTGCATCTGAACCGTAAGCAATGCCCATTTCATATAGTGCATCTTGGAAGCCCATGATACCCATACCGACAGGGCGGTGCTTTAAGTTCGAGTTTTTCGCTTGTGGTACAGCGTAGTAGTTAATGTCGATTACGTTGTCGAGCATACGTACCGCAGTTTTAATCGTGCGAGCTAATTTCTCACGATCTAACACACCACCTTGAACGTGTTGTACAAGGTTAATCGAACCCAAGTTACAAACTGCGATTTCATCTTGGCTTGTGTTCAATGTAATTTCAGTACACAAGTTTGATGAGTGCACCACGCCAACGTGTTGTTGTGGTGAACGTAAGTTACATACGTCTTTGAATGTGATCCACGGATGACCTGTTTCAAATAACATCGAAAGCATTTTGCGCCACAAGTCTTTGGCACGTACTTTCTTGTGTAGCATGTTTTGTTCTTTTGCTACTGCTTCGTAATGCGTATAACGTTCAGCAAACTCAGCACCTGTTAGATCGTGTAGATCAGGCGTTTCTGAAGGTGTAAATAATGTCCATTCAGCATCTTCAAATACACGTTGCATGAATAAATCAGGAACCCAGTTCGCTGTATTCATGTCGTGAGTACGACGACGATCATCACCTGTGTTTTTACGTAACTCTAGGAATTCTTCAACATCTAAGTGCCAAGTTTCTAAGTACGCACAAACCGCACCTTTACGCTTACCACCTTGGTTAACAGCGACTGCGGTATCATTCGCTACTTTAAGGAATGGAACAACACCTTGAGACTTACCATTTGTACCTTTGATATATGAGTTCAAAGCACGTACAGGTGTCCAGTCATTACCTAAACCACCAGCCCATTTAGAAAGCATTGCGTTGTCACGCATCGCACCATAAATGTCATATAGGTCATCACCAATTGTTGTTAAATAACAGCTTGATAGTTGTGGGCGTAATGTACCTGAGTTAAATAGCGTTGGCGTAGATGCCATGTAATCGAAGCTAGATAATAAGTTATAGAACTCGATTGCACGCTCTTCTTTATTTTCTTCATTGAGTGCGAGACCCATTGAAACACGCATAAAGAATAATTGTGGTAATTCAAAACGTACGCCATTTGAATGAATGAAGTAACGATCGAATAAAGTTTGTAGACCTAGATAGGTAAATTGATTTGAGCGTTCAGGTTGAATCGCTGCTGATAATTTAGCAAGGTCAAAATTAAGAAGATCAGGAGATAAAAGATCAAGCTCGATCCCTTTCTTCAAGAAAGGTTCTAAAGCATCATTCTCAGATGTATCTGTTGATAAACCTAAGAATTCTAATCCAGTGCCGACAAGCTCATTACATAACAAACGTGCAGTCACATAAGTATAGTTTGGCTCTTGTTCGATACGCGTACGAGTCGCCATCATCATCGTTGTTGCGATGTCACTTTCTTTTACGCCGTTATAAAGGTTTTTAACGGTTTCATCGACAATCGCTTGAACGTCAATTCCTTCCAAGCCTTCGCTTGCAGTTTCAATCGTTGCTGTAAGCGCATCTAAATCCAACGGTTGGAGCTGACCGTTGTGATCGGTGATTTGCAATGTTGGATGGTGATTTGCACCTGTTTGCTGACGAGCAGTTGCACGTTGTTCACGATAAATCACATAAGCACGAGCAACTTTTTGCTCGCCTGTGCGCATGAGTGCCAATTCAACTTGATCTTGAATTTCTTCGATGTGAATCGTACCGCCAGATGGTAAACGACGTTTAAACGTGTTCATTACCATTTCAGTAAGTTGAGAAATACGGTCATGGATGCGACTTGAGTCTGCTCCTTGTTGACCTTCAACAGCTAAAAATGCTTTCCCAATCGCAACAGAGATTTTCTCAGCATTAAAAGTCGCAATTTCGCCAGTGCGCTTAATAACCTGAAGTTGGCCAGGAGTAGAAGTGATGATGCTCATGTCAGCATAGCTCCATTATCATCTATTTTTATGTTCATGGACCGTTTGAATCGAGCAAAAAGTATGCCACGATGTTTGAGGGATAAACACAATACTTAGTGGTTAAAGTTTATTTTCAACACAAGATACGGGATTTTTAACAGCAGATCAATCCTTGACATTTTAGTAAATTTTTTTTCATGTCTTAACTGCTGAATTCACAGGCACATAGCATAACAAAGCCGTCTAAAAAGGCTTATAGATAACTCTGTGGATAACTCAAAAAACAAACACTTAAATCAGTATCGATCAGTTAAGAAACAAATTGTTTAACACTGGTACAAAATCTATACTCAAAATTCATTCTGCTCTTAAACTGAGCTTGAAATTTAAAAACCTATTAAAATTCATAATTTTAATAAAAATATAACAAAACTATATTGCCGTGTATCAGTTTGGTGAACGACTACTTGTTTACAATGTAAACGTGTGTATATTGCAAAACATAAACCAATGTATCTGTCAGATTTTTAAAGATAGATTCTCTCTGATTGTAGGGGCAAACATATGAGCCAAGAAGAAAAGTTACCGAAGATTTTGATTGTTGAAGATGACGAACGATTAGCGCGTTTAACACAAGAGTATTTAATCCGTAATGGGTTAGAAGTTGGTGTTGAAACAGATGGTAACCGTGCCATTCGTCGTATTATTAGCGAACAACCAGATTTAGTTGTACTTGATGTGATGTTACCAGGCGCAGATGGCTTAACAGTTTGTCGTGAAGTTCGCCCACATTACCATCAACCGATCTTGATGTTGACAGCGCGTACTGAAGATATGGATCAGGTACTTGGTTTAGAAATGGGTGCAGACGATTATGTCGCTAAACCTGTACAGCCACGTGTGTTGTTGGCTCGTATTCGCGCACTTTTACGTCGTACTGACAAAACAGTAGAAGATGAAGTTGCTCAACGTATCGAATTTGATGATCTTGTGATTGATAATGGTGGTCGCTCAGTCACTTTAAATGGCGAATTAGTAGACTTCACTAGTGCTGAATATGACTTATTATGGTTACTAGCATCTAATGCCGGGCGCATTTTATCGCGTGAAGACATTTTTGAGCGCTTACGTGGTATTGAATACGATGGACAAGATCGTTCGATCGACGTGCGTATCTCACGTATTCGCCCAAAAATCGGTGATGATCCAGAAAACCCTAAACGTATTAAAACAGTACGTAGTAAAGGTTATTTATTTGTAAAAGAAACCAACGGGGTCTAAATCCTCCGAATCCCTCTTTTTCATGAAAGGGGGATGACTCCCTTGAAAAAAGGGACTTGTGCAGTTTACTGCTCAGGAGGGACTTTAATTAGTTTGGAATTATTGACCTTATGGTAAGTCGAGTACTCAAAAACAGCATATTCTTGCGTATCTATGCTGGTTTGGTCGTTTTAGTGGTTGTGGTTGCCGCATTTTGTTATTTGCTGGTTCAAATCATTAACTACCAACGTGCGCAAGAATATCGTGAATCACTTACGGATGGGATTTCATTCGTAATTAGTGAAGGGGTATCTCGCCAACCTGCCAAGCAGCAAAAGCTAGATTGGATTTCTGATGCTTCTGATTTGTTAGAGCTTCCAATTTATTATGTTGATGCTGCGCGTGTTGAATTATCTCGAACTGAGAAAAGACGAATTTCTGAGCAAAAATCTGTTGTGCGCTACGATGCAAACAACGGGGTTGGTTATATTATTATTGGTCTTAAAGATGACCCGAAGCATTTTATCTATATTAAAGTAGATAAAATTGGCGAACGTCAGATGAAGGCGTTGCCTATATTTGTCTTGGATTATTTAATTTTCTATCCGGGACAAGAGCGTGAATACTTAGAAAAAATTAAAAAGCACTTCTATTATCCGATTGATATTTTAGATATTCGTGAGATTAATCTCGATTCAGAGCAAATTGGTCGTTTACGCCAAGATCAAAGTGTCCTGTTGTATAAGGACAGTGCGACTGTTCGAGGCACAACCATTTCGATTGTTTCACCGATGCCGAATCATCCAGCACAAGTTTTGGTCTTAGGTCCAGTTCCGATGTTCAACTGGATGCCATTCCAGCTCGCAGCAGGGATTACTCTATTTAGTTTATTCTTGTTGAGTTTAGGCGTTTATGGGTTGATTTTACCTTTAGAACGAAAGATTCGTCAGGTTCGTCATGCCTTAAACAAAATGAAATCTGGTGATCTGTCATTGCGTGTCCCGATCGAGGGAAGTGATGAAATGGCAAACTTGGCATCCAGTTATAACAATATGTCCGATCATATTCAGCGTTTAATCGAGGCACAACGTGAGTTGATGCGTGCGGTTTCTCATGAGTTGCGCACACCTGTTGCTCGTATACGCTTTGGGATGGAAATGCTTGCCGAAGAAGATGATTATAATTATCGGATTCAGCAAGTGGATATGATTGATAAAGACATTGAAGCGCTGAATACCTTGATTGATGAGATTATGACTTATGCCAAATTGGAGCAGGGTACACCCTCATTAGATTTTGAAGATGTTGTGCTAGTTGAGGTGTTGGATCAAGTGGCGATGGAAACAGAGGCACTGAAAACACAAAAAGAGATCGAACTCATTGCACCTCCTTTAGCGCTTCGTGTCGATGCTGAAAGACGTTATTTACATCGAGTCGTACAAAATCTTGTAGGTAATGCCGTTCGCTATTGTGACAATAAAGTGCGAATTAGTGGTGGTGTTCGTGCAGATGGTAAAGCCTATGTCTGCGTCGAAGATGATGGTCCTGGTATTCCAGAGCAAGAGCGCTCACGTATTTTCGAAGCGTTTGCACGCTTAGATGATAGTCGTACTCGTGCCTCAGGTGGTTATGGATTGGGGTTGTCAATTGTAAGCCGTATCGCATATTGGTTTGGTGGAGATATACAAGTCGATCAAAGCCCAAATCTCGGTGGGGCGCGTTTTATCATGACGTGGCCAGCAAAACGTTATAAACAGCCTGCAAAAAAATAAACCTCAGATATCTGAGGTTTCTCTTTGTCACAATTAATTATTCTTGCACAGAAGCATCTGGTTCGATGAGTGGATACCCCGATTTTAAACGCTGTAATGCATCAGCATTAAAATCAATTAATAGAGAGTTATTTTTTACATCAATCTTATAGTTTCGAATGAGTGGTTTATCTCCATCAAGTGTTTCGACTTTATATGTATCTGCAATATTTAGAATACCTTCTAGATTTGTTGTGGTCGCAGCAAAATCCTCTCTAAAAACTTCATAAATATCTCTTAGGTCAAAAATCGCATTGTCTGCGTCAGGATGTTTTTGAATATAAGTTTCGATATGACGCATTAAGAGTTGTGAGAAAAAGAAATAGTCTGTGTCATGTGTGTATTCTAGCTGCATATTTTTCTCCTTGTTTTATAACTCTAGAATACCGATGAATGAAGATAAGAGTGTATAGACTTAATTAAAGCATGTAGCTGAATTGAAACATATTATGTCGATATCACAACTTGGTTTCGTCCTTGATGTTTGGCTTGATACAACGCATCGTCAGCCTGTTTAAATAGTGCATCAATAGACTGTTGATTTTCAGGAGTACACAAACAGATTCCAATGCTGACTTGTATGTAAAACTGCTGCTGATCATTGAATGGAATAGGCATCTTACTGATGTTTAAACGTATATTTTCAGCACATTGAAAAGCTGTATCAGGGTCGATATCACTCATAAAAATTGCGAATTCTTCACCACCTAAACGTCCAAGTAAGTCATTTGGTCTGAGTAATGAATGAATCTCCTGTACGCAATATTTCAGTGCTTTGTCTCCCATTTGATGACCATAGGTATCATTCACTTTTTTAAAGTGGTCGAGGTCAAGCATCAAAAATGCTGTGGTTTGTTGTGCTTTTTGAGCTTGAGCATGTAGAAGTTGTACTGACTGGAGGAATTGTCGTCGAGTTAAACTAGAGGTGAGTTCATCATGTGCAATGATGTGTTGTAATTCTTGAATGAGCTTTGACCTTACCATATTGATATTGGACACAGTAAGAGGTGCAATCGTCATCATAATCAAGCCAAATCGAATAGAGATGGTATTGTTTAAATATTCATGTGGATAGAGTTGTAAATAATTTTCTGAAACATGATGAATGATAAAAGCACAGGTTATCGAAGTAATGATCACAACAGAAAAATGTCGATAAGCAAGCGCACACCAAATCAAGGGTGCAATTGGGTAAAGTAGCGAACCTGGTCCTGTATCGTAATATGCAATCACAATTGAAATAAGAACTGCAAATAGTGGAAAACTCTGTTGAACAGTTTGAGTTTTAAATTCTATAAATTGTTGTTTTAACTCTTTAAAGTTTGGTGCACTAAGTAGTGCAGGAAGAAGTAAGAGGGCATTTTGGATTTCAGCCGTAAACCAATAGCCAAAATCGATCCAAAACGTACCCAAAGCAAATTTAGTATTAAAATAGGGGAGTGAAATCGCAGCGAATAATGAACTAGATAAAGCCCCAATACAGCAAAAGCTAAATAAAAATAGATAAAAGTAACCTTGATGTAATGAGCGAATGTAATTTCTAAATCTAATATAGAGCGCTAATGTGGTGATGACATAAAGTAAATTGGCTGACGTTAAACATGCATTCAGCAAAAAAGGGGTATCTTGCATTGAATCTGCAATTAAATACCCAGCTATAGCGCCAATAAAACTAATTGGATGGCGTGTTTGAGGAAAGCGAATCAGGATACCTAAAAGTACGGAGTTCGCTGGCCAAAATGAAGCTAAAAATGTAAGTTGGCGTGTTGCGATGCCAAGTAAGCAGCAGAACAAGATAACTGCACTGAACAATAGAAATAATTGGGAAAGCGAAAGAGATTTTGATGCGACTTTAAGTGAGGGCATTCTAACGCTGTTCCTGATGGCTTTTGAGTGGCGCTATTATATAAATTTTGTTTAAAATTTCACCATAAATTTATGCTTATACAATCATTTGGTTCATGTTGTTATATTTTTGCGCATGGCTTGTAAAAGAAGAATGTTTTTGGCGCATAAATATAGAAAAAAATGATTAATAACTTATACGTGATTTGATTAATCGATTTTTGAGGGTGAATTAACACTGATCTTATATATATCAGTAAATTTATGAACAAAATCATCCAAAAGACTAAAGCGCTTCAACTAGCATGAGAAATTAGAAATCAGGTACAATTGGCGGGATTAATTTTGTGTTTGGTGTATTTGAAGGCCAATACATACATTCTTTGTTAAAAATAGGCCTGCCAGGAGTTATCCCCGCATGAGTGCCATTACTCCATACGATTGGGCGATTATCGCTTTCGTGATCGGCGTTACATTTCTTTGCGTTTTTATGCTGACAGTCCCTTTACTCCTTGGGGGTAAAGCATGGGGGCGTGCCAAGCAAGAGCAGTTTGAATCAGGCGTAGTAGGTGCGGGCGGTGCTCGTATTCGCTTGTCAGCCAAATTCTATCTCGTTGCCATTTTCTTTGTTGTTTTTGATCTTGAAGCTCTCTATCTCTACGCGTGGTCTACATCTGTGCGTGAAGTAGGGTGGTTTGGATTTACCACGGTTGTGATTTTTGTGGTTGATCTCTTGATTGCCTTGATTTATGCCATTTCTGTTGGTGCGTTGAACTGGGCGCCAGTAGATCGTCGTAAATCTGCAGGTGTAGCAATGAAAATTGGTTCGCCAAATATGAATATTGCTGAGATCACTCGATTCAATAACATTGAAGAATTGGTTGTCGATCCTACAGGTCATATTCCAGCACAGTCTTCTGGTCGTGTTAAATCTAAAACACCGACTACATCATCATTTAAACAGGAGTAAGTCGGGATGAAATATACTTTAACCCGTGCGAATCCAGATGCCGATCAATATCCATTGCAAGATCGTCAGATCGTAACTGATCCATTAGAGGAAGAAGTTAATAAAAGTGTGATGATGACACGTCTTGAAGATGTGTTGCATACAGCTGTGAACTGGGGGCGTAAGAACTCCTTGTGGCCATTCAACTTTGGTACATCATGCTGCTACGTTGAATATGCAACTACATTAACTGGCGTTCATGATTTATCACGTTTTGGTGCAGAGGTTATTCGTGCTTCACCTCGTCAAGCGGATTTGATGATTGTTGCAGGAACTTGCTTTGTCAAAATGGCACCTGTAATTCAACGTTTGTATGAACAAATGTTGGAGCCAAAATGGGTGATTTCAATGGGTGCTTGTGCAAACTCTGGTGGTATGTACGACATCTATTCTGTGGTGCAAGGTGTAGACAAGATTATTCCTGTTGATGTGTACATCCCAGGCTGTCCACCTCGTCCAGAAGCATTAATCCAAGCATTGATGTTACTTCAAGACCAAATTCAACTAGAGCGCCGTCCACTTTCAGCGGTTATTGGTGATGATCTTCAGCCTGTTTATAAGCCAAAGATGATGCCAGAACGTGACCGTAAAAATGCTGATCGTATTGCGGTAAAAAACCTACGCTCTATGGATGAAATTAAATAATTTAAACGATGAGTTTTTGACATATCGCTTATTGGATATGGTCATCGTGGAAATTGACAGAATTTGTATTAAATAGGAAGCCAAGCCAATGGCTGAAACTGACATTGCTATGCCAGAATCAACTCAGGTTGATTCACGCCCAGCATTTGCAATTGTAGAAGAGCTCAAAACCAAATTTGGTGAGAACTTCTACGTGCAGGCGACTTGTGAAGAGTTTCCAACTGTCTGGGTTGAGCGCGCACGCGTGCAAGAAGTCCTCATGTTCCTCCGTAAAGTGGAACGTCCTTATGTGATGCTGTTTGACTTGTCTGCGGTTGATGAGCGTTTACGTGTTAACCGTGATGGGTTGCCTCCATCTGACTTCACTGTGTTCTATCATCTATTATCGCTTGAGCGTAATAGTGATATCCGTATCAAAGTTGCGTTGAATGAAAATGATTTAAACATTCCAACGGCAACCAATATTTGGCCAAATGCCAACTGGTACGAACGTGAAGCTTACGATATGTTCGGGATCAATTTCGAAGGGCATCCAATGCTCCGTCGTATCTTGTTGCCGACTTATTGGGAAGGTCATCCGTTGCGTAAAGAATATTCTGCGCGTGCGACAGAATATACGCCATATATGCAAGATCAAGCGAAACAAGATTTCGAACAAGAACACTTACGTTTCGTACCAGAAGACTGGGGTCTAAAACGCGGTAACGCTGATGAAGACTTCATGTTCCTCAACTTAGGTCCTAACCATCCATCTGCACATGGTGCTTTCCGTGTGGTTTTACAGTTGGACGGTGAAGAAGTCAAAGACTGTGTGCCTGATATCGGTTATCACCACCGTGGTGTGGAAAAGATGGCTGAACGTCAAACTTGGCATTCATTCATCCCTTATACGGATCGTGTTGACTACTTAGGTGGTTGTGCGCAAAACATGCCATATGTAATGGCAGTTGAGCAACTCGCAGGGATTAAAGTACCAGAGCGTGCGCAAGTGATTCGTGTGATGTTGAACGAATTGTTCCGTATCAATAACCATTTATTATTCTGTGGTACAGCGATTCAGGATGCTGGTGGTATGACGCCTGTATTCTATATGTTCGCAGACCGTCAGAAAGTCTATGACATCGTTGAAGCGATTACAGGCTACCGTATGCATCCAGCATGGTTCCGTATCGGTGGTACGGCGCATGACCTTCCAAACAACTGGCAAAAACTTGTTAAAGAGTTGCTAGAGTGGATGCCGAAACGTTTGAACGAGTACTACACAGCTGCACTTAAAAACTCAGTATTTATCGGTCGTACGCGTAACGTAGCGCAATACGATGCTAAGTCTGCGTTAGCTTGGGGTGTGACAGGTACTGGTTTACGTGCAACGGGTATTGATTTTGATGTGCGTAAATACCGTCCGTACAGTGGCTATGAGAACTTCGACTTTGATGTTCCAGTTGAATATGAAGGCGATGCATATGCGCGTGTTTTAGTGCATTTCCGTGAAATCACTGAATCATTAAAAATCATTCAGCAGTGCTTGGATAATATGCCTTCTGGTCCATATAAAGCGGATCATCCATTGGCAGTTCCACCACCGAAAGATAAGACATTACAAGATATTGAAACCTTGATTACGCACTTCTTGAGCGTGTCATGGGGTCCTGTTATGCCTGCAGGTGAGTCTTCATTCATGACTGAAGTAGTGAAAGGTGCGAGTACGTATTACCTCACTTCTGATAAGTCAACTATGAGCTACCGTACTCGTATTCGTACGCCAACATTCACTCATTTACAGCAAATGCCTTCTGTTATTAACGGCAGCTTAGTATCTGACTTGATCATTTATTTGGCGACCATTGACGTGGTTATGGCTGACGTGGATCGCTAGGGGTAAACGATTATGATGATTTTGACTGATAAAAAACCACGTGTGAATGTTGAAGGGATTTTGACTGCTGACGAAATCCATGAGATTGAACATCACATTGGTCACTATCCGTATCCACGCGCAGCTTCTTTGGATGCTTTAAAGTGTGTACAACGCCGTAATGGTTGGGTAGATGACGCTCAAATGAATGCAATTGCGCAATTGCTGACTATCAGTGTGGCTGATTTAGAGGGTGTAGCAACGTTCTACAACCGTATTTATCGCCAACCTGTAGGTCGTCACGTAATTTTATTATGTGATTCGATTGCTTGCTTCTTAATGGGTGCAGAAACTTTAGCAGAAGCATTTCAGCGCGAGTTAGGCATTCAATACGGACAAACTACAGCAGATGGTCGTTTCACCTTGCTTCCAATTTGCTGTTTAGGCAATTGTGACAAAGGTCCAACGTTAATGATTGATGAAGATACTCACGGTTTAGTGGATGTATCATCAGTTAAACAGTTATTGGAGAAGTATGTATGAATACTGAACCAAAACCAATTTATGGCGACGGTAATCCAGAAACTCATCCGCTAACTTGGCGTTTGAGTAAGCAAGATGCAGTACGCAATGCTGATGAATACGAAGCTTTAGAAGGTTATGCAGGCTTTAAAAAAGCACTTAGTATGCCTCCAAAAGATGTACTCGACGTCATTAAAGCTGCAACGGTTAAAGGTCGTGGTGGTGCAGGTTTCCCAGCAGGAATTAAATGGTCATTGATGGCACCAAATGATGGTGGTCCACGATATTTGATCTGTAATGCTGATGAAATGGAACCTGGAACATTCAAAGACCGTTTGTTGATGGAAAAGCTTCCACATCAATTGATCGAAGGTATGTTGATTGCTGGTTATACCCTAGAGGCAACTCATGGTTATATCTTCATTCGTGGTGAATATATCGAAGCTGCTCAATACTTGAATGAAGCATTAGAGCAAATCCGTGCCAAAGGTTATCTAGGTGAAAACATCCTAGGTAGTGGCTGGAACTTCGAAATGTATGTTCATACAGGTGCAGGTCGTTATATCTGCGGTGAAGAAACTGCATTAATCAACTCGCTTGAAGGTCGTCGTGCCAATCCACGTACCAAACCACCATTCCCACAAGTTGCGGGTGCATGGGGTCGTCCAACGATTGTAAACAACGTAGAAACCTACAATAACTTGCCAGCGATTATGTTGCGTGGTCCAGAATGGTATATCAACCTTTCTGCACATAAGTCTAAAGACCCTGGTACGAAGATCTACGGTGCATCAGGTAAGGTGAAATTCCCTGGTCTTTGGGAGTTGCCATTTGGTACAACTGCACGTGAAGTGATTGAAGATCATGCAGGTGGTATGCGTGATGGTTTAACACTGAAAGCATGGTTGCCGGGTGGAGCATCAACAGACTTTTTAGCTGCTGAACATATTGACTTACCAATGGATGCTGAAAGCATCATGAAGGCAGGTTCACGTTTAGGAACATGTTTGTTGATGGTGGTAGATGAAACCCAATGTATGGTTTCAGCGACCCGTAATTTAGAAGAATTCTTTGCGCGTGAATCGTGTGGTTGGTGTACGCCATGCCGTGATGGTTTGCCATGGGCTGTTAAAGCACTGAAAGCACTCGAAAGTGGTGAAGGTAAGATGGAAGATATTCAACATCTGTCTGAACTCACTAAAAAGTTGTGGATTGGTAAGACTTTCTGTGCCCACGCACCAGGTGCGATGGAGCCACTGATGGGCGCATTAAAATATTTCCGTCATGAGTTTGAGGCAAAGGTTAAAACCCATGCAGCTACTCGCGATGTAGAACAGGTTTAAGGAATTCGACTATGGCTACAATTCATGTCGATGGAAAATCGTATGAAGTCAATGGCTCAGAGAACTTGCTACAAGCATGTTTAAGCCTTGGCATCGATATCCCGTATTTTTGTTGGCACCCATCCTTAGGTTCTGTTGGTTCTTGTCGTCAATGTGCGGTAACTCAATACGCGAATCCTGAGGACACACGTGGGCGTTTGGTAATGTCTTGTATGACACCAGCCGCTGACAATACTTACATTTCGATTGAAGACAAAGAAGCAACAGAGTTTCGTGCATCGATTGTTGAATTCTTGATGACGAATCACCCACATGACTGTCCAGTCTGTGAAGAAGGTGGTCACTGTCATTTACAAGATATGACGGTCATGACTCAGCACGATCGTCGTCGCTATCGCTTTACGAAACGTACACATCATAACCAAGAGTTAGGTTCTTTTATTGCACATGAAATGAACCGTTGTATCGCTTGTTACCGTTGTGTTCGTTACTATAAAGACTATGCGGGTGGTACCGACTTTGGTGTTTATGCGAATGCATCACGTGTTTATTTCGGTCGTCCGGAATCAGGTACTTTAGAATCTGAATTCTCTGGTAACTTGACTGAAGTCTGCCCAACAGGTGTATTTACTGATAAAACGCACTCTGCACGTTATAACCGTAAATGGGATATGCAGTATGCTCCGAGCGTATGTCATGGCTGTTCTTCGGGCTGTAACATCTCTCCAGGTGAGCGTTATGGTGAAATCCGTCGTGTAGAAAACCGTTTTAATGGTTCAGTAAACCAATACTTCCTTTGCGATAAAGGTCGTTTCGGTACGGGTTATGTCAATCGTGAAGATCGTCCACGCCAACCTCAATTCCGTAACGGTGAAACTGTTGCAACTGTGAGTGTTGATCAGGCACTTGATCAAGTCATTGCACAGCTTAAAGGTAAGAAAGTTCTAGGTATCGGTTCTCCTCGTGCAAGCTTGGAATCAAACTACGCACTTCGCCAACTTGTTGGTCAAGCCAACTATTCAACAGGTATGTCTCAAAAAGAGCAGAACTTGGTTGAGTTAGCTGCTTCAATCATGCAAACACAGGGTATTTATAACCCGAACATGCGTGAAATTGAGAGCTATGATGCAGTTCTAATCTTGGGTGAAGACTTAACGCAAACAGCACCACGTATGGCTTTATCAGTTCGCCAAGCTGCGAAAAATAAAGCGAAAGAAATGGCTGCGAAAACGCGTACTCCTGACTGGTTAGCAGAGCCTGTGCAACGTATTGGCCAAGAAGCAAAATCACCGATTTATATTCTTGCTGCAACACAAACGCGTTTAGCGGATGTTGCAACAGGTGAAGTTGTTGCTTCTCCAAACGATATTGCGCGTTTAGGTTTTGCTGTCGCTGCTGCTGTAAAAGGTGAAACAGTATCTGGTCTTGACGATGATGCAAAAGCATTTGCACAAACGATTGCTGACACTTTAAAAGCGGCGAAAAAACCATTGATTATCTCTGGTACAAGCTTGCAAGATTCAGCGATTATGGAAGCTGCTGCACAAGTTGCACAGAATCTTGGTGAAAATGCTGGTTTATCTTTGACGGTTCCTGAAGTGAACTCAATGGGTCTAGCATTATTCGGTGGTTTAAGCTTAGAACAGGCATTTGCTCAAGAGTATGATGCTGTTGTTGTGGTTGAAAATGACTTAACTCGTCGTTTACCAGTTGCACAAGTCAAAGCTGCACTTGAGAAAGCTGAAGCCGTAATCGTATTGGATCATAGTGAAACAGAAACTCTGAAACTAGCAGATATCGTTCTTTCTGCTGCAAGTTTTGCAGAGGGTGATGGTACTGTTGTGAGCCAAGAAGGTCGTGCGCAACGTTTCTATCAAGTATATGACCCAAGCTATTACAAGCCTGAATATGCAATCAAAGAATCTTGGCGTTGGTTACATGCCGTTGAGACTGGTCTCAAAGGCAAAGCTGTAGATTGGACACTGCTTGATGATGTGATTGATGACATCGTGAAGAATGTTCCTGTGCTTGAAGCCATTCAAGATGTTGCACCTGATGCAGGATATCGTATCCATGGCTTGAAGATTGCGCGTGAACCACGTCGTTATTCTGGTCGTACAGCAATGCGCGCGCCATTATCTGTTCATGAACCTAAACAGCCAACTGATCTAGATTCAGCATTAACATTCTCTATGGAAGGTTATGTCGGTAATCAGACAGCTTCTTCGCTAGTACCTTTCGCATGGTCTGCAGGTTGGAACTCGCCACAAGCTTGGAATAAATACCAAGATGAAGTGGGTGGTCACTTAAAAGGCGGTGATTCAGGTGTGCGTCTATTTGATCGTTTAGCTAAACGTCCTGCACGTAGCTATGTGGCACCAACTGCTGTTGTAGTGAACCCTGAAAGTTTCCGTCTTGTACCAATGCACCATATCTTTGGTTCTGGTGAATTTACGATTAAAACACCTGCAATGGAATCTCGTATTCCTGAAGCGATGTTTGCTGTTGGTGAACAAGATGCAACACGTTTAAATGTTCAAGACGGTCAACGTATTACAATACAAGCAGGCGAAACAAGCATTAGCTTACCTGTACAAGTGATTGAATATTTACCAACAGGCTATATTGGTTATCCAATTGGTTTAGCACCAACAGTTTCATTAGCTGAGCCTGTGTCTGTGGCGGTAGGAGTGTAATTCATGAATCAAGAAATTATACGTCAAACGCCACTTTGGGCTGAGAACTGGCCAATCGCTTATTCAGTGATTCAAGCGATCGTGATCTTGTTGGTTGTGGTTCTTATCGCTGCATTGATGTCATTTATCGAACGTCGTCTCTTGGCATTGTGGCAAGATCGTTATGGTCCTAACCGTGTCGGTCCTGGAGGTATGTTCCAGATCGTAGCTGACATGCTCAAGATCATGTTTAAGGAAGACTGGACACCAAAGTTTGCTGATAAATTGACTTTCCGTCTAGCACCAGCAGTTGCAATGGCAACTGCGGTACTTTCATTTATGGTTATCCCAGTAAGTCCATATTTGGGCGTTGCTGATATGAGCATCGGTCTGTTGTTCTTTATGGCAATGGCGGGTATCGCAGTCTATGCAGTGTTATTTGGTGGTTGGGCATCTAACAACAAATACTCATTGCTTGGTGGTCTTCGTTCTGCTGCTCAAACCATTTCTTATGAAGTGTTCTTGGGTATCTCATTAATGGGTGTGGTTGCTATTGCGGGATCATTTAACCTTCGTGAGATTGTTGAAGCTCAACGTGATATGTGGTTCATCATTCCACAATTCATTGGTTTCTTGATCTTCGTGGTCGCAGGTGTAGCAGTGACTCACCGTCATCCATTTGACCAACCAGAAGCTGAACAAGAGTTAGCTGAAGGTTACCATGTTGAATATGGTGGTATGAAGTGGGGGATGTTCTTCGTTGCAGAGTATGTCAACGTGGTATTAATCTCAGCTTTGATCGTCACTTTATTCTTCGGTGGATGGTTAGCTCCATTTAACTTAGAAATTCCATTTGTTCCACCAGTTTTCTGGTTCGTAATTAAAACAGCATTCTTTGTAATGATGTTTGTCTTGGCGCGTGGTTCTTTAATGCGTCCACGTTATGACCAAGTCATGAATTTTGGTTGGAAAGTTTGTTTGCCATTGGCGTTGGTCAACTTGTTAGTGACTGGTGCTGTGATTCTGATGAATCAGGCCTAGGACAGCAGGGAGTACAAAATGTATAAAATTCTAGCTGGATTTGGATCGATTGTACGTTCGTTGTGGATGGTGTTTAGCCATGCCACGCGTAAACGTGACACGATTTTATATCCAGAAGTACCAGCTGAACAAATTGTACCTCCACGCTTTCGTGGTCGTATTATCTTGACGCGTGATCCTGATGGTGAAGAGCGTTGCGTAGCATGTAACCTTTGTGCGGTTGCTTGTCCAGTAGGCTGTATTTCATTGCAAAAAGCGGAAAAAGAAGATGGGCGTTGGTATCCAGAATTTTTCCGTATTAACTTCTCACGTTGCATTTTCTGCGGTATGTGTGAAGAAGCATGTCCTACAACTGCTATTCAAATGACGCCTGATTTCGAGCTTGCTGAATACGTTCGTCAAGATTTGGTTTATGAGAAAGAAAACTTACTCATCTCAGGTCCTGGTAAATATCCTGATTATAACTTCTACCGTGTAACAGGTATGGCTGTAACAGGTAAAGACAAAGGCCAAGCACAAAAAGAAAGTGCACCAGTTGATGTACGGAGCTTATTACCATGATGTGGCCATTTTATTTGATGGCACTTGTGGCCATTGTTTCGACAGTTCGTGTTGTAACTAACACGAACCCTGTACATGCGTTATTAAGCTTGATTGTTTCATTGCTCGCCGTTGCTGGTATTTTCATGATTGTGGGTGCACCGTTTGCGGCTGCACTTGAAATCATTGTCTATGCAGGCGCGATCATGGTTTTGTTTGTCTTCGTTGTGATGATGCTCAACCTAGGTCAAGAAACAGTTGAACAAGAAAGTAAATGGTTAACCTCAGATGCATGGGCATATCCTGCAATGTTGAGTTTTATCTTAGGTTTGACACTTGTTTGGATGTTAAACGGTGAATACACCACGATTTCTGCACCAATGGGCTTAGAAATTGTAGGTCCTAAAGCCGTAGGTCAAGCGTTATTTACTCACTATCTATTATTGGTAGAAGTTGCCGCGATGTTGTTGCTTGCAGCCCTTGTTGCTGCATATCACTTAGGCAAACGTGAACCAAGTGCAGAAGAGGATAAAGAATAATGGGACACATCCCTTTAGAACATGGTTTGATTGTCGCAACCATCCTTTTTGCACTGGGTTTTTACGGTGTAATGGTGCGTCGCAACCTATTATTTATGCTAATGAGCCTTGAAATCATGATGAATGCTGCTGCATTAGCATTTGTCCTAGCAGGTAGCGTTTGGTCTCAGCCAGATGGTCAAGTGATGTTTATTTTAATTTTGACACTTGCTGCTGCCGAGGCGTGTATCGGTCTTGCGATCGTCCTTCAGTTTTATCATCGCTTCCATCACTTGGATGTTGATGCTGCTAGTGAGATGCGCGGATGAGTACATTATATTTAACCGTTTTATTCCCGCTCATTGGTTTTATCCTTTTAGCGGCAGGGCGCAATAAACTTTCTGAAAATGTAGCTGCCATTATTGGTGTTGGTTCAGTTGGTTTATCTGCTCTATTTGCTTTAATTGCTGGTCTTGCTTTTACGAGCAGTGGTCAAACCGTTTTTGTTCAACATTTATGGACTTGGTTCAGTGTTGGCGGTTTTGAGCCAGGTATTAGCTTACATCTTGATGGCTTGTCATTATTAATGACGGGCATGATTACAGGCGTAGGTTTTCTGATTCATATCTTTGCATCATGGTACATGCGTGGTGAAGAGGATTACGCGCGTTTCTTCTCTTATTTCAACCTATTCGTTGCCAGCATGTTGTTGTTGGTACTTGGTGATAACTTAGCGTTATTGTTCTTAGGTTGGGAAGGCGTGGGGCTGTGCTCTTACTTACTGATTGGTTTCTATTACTCTAATCCTGCAAATGGTTGGGCAGCAATCAAAGCATTTACAGTAACACGTGTCGGTGACGTATTCTTACTCATCGCATTGTTCTTGCTTTATCAACAATTTGGTACTTTGAATACTCAGTACATCGTTGAAAATGCAGCGACTGTAATGACGCAAAGCTCATCATTGTCAATTTGGACAGCATTAATGTTGTTCTTGGGTGCAGCAGGTAAATCAGCGCAAATTCCATTACAAACATGGTTAGCTGATGCGATGGCAGGTCCGACACCAGTATCTGCATTGATCCATGCTGCGACAATGGTTACAGCAGGTGTGTACTTATGCTGCCGTATGTTCTCCGTGATGGAAATGGCACCAGAAGTGATGCAGTTCATCTCGATTACAGGTGCTGTGACATTGCTTGTGGCTGGTTTTGCAGCGCTAGTTCAAACCGACATCAAACGTATCTTGGCTTACTCAACTATGAGTCAGTTAGGTTATATGTTTATGGCTGTCGGTGCTGAAGCTTACCAAGCTGGTTTGTTCCACATGTTGGCTCATGCATTCTTCAAAGCATTATTGTTCCTTTCTTCGGGTGCCGTAATTCTTGCATGTCATCACGAACAAAACATTTTCAAAATGGGTGGATTACGTAAAAAGATTCCATTCGTATTTTGGTGTTTCGTCATCGGTGGTGGCGCATTGGCTGCACTTCCAATCGTAACTGTTGGTTTCTTCTCTAAAGATGCCATCTTAGGTGCAGTATATGCACAGTCTACAATTGCAAACATTCCACTTTACAACACATTGTATTGGGTTGGTGTAGCGGGCGCGTTCTTAACTTCTATTTATACGTTCCGTCTAATTTGGGTCGTATTCTTCGGTGAAGAAAAAACACATGCGCATGCAATTCATGGTGTGACATATTGGGCACCACTTGCGATTCTTGCTGTGTTATCAACAGGAATTGGTTATTTCTTGCAAGCACCAGTTGCAAATTTATTGACTGCTGCAAGCATTCCAAGTTTTGTTATCCCTGAAGCTTTACATGAAGCTGTTGTACATGCAGAACATTTGGCGAGTGGTATTGCACTTGCTGGTTTAGCAGTAGGTATCTTCCTATTTGCCTTTGCATATGGTGCTGTTAAATCATTTGCTCAAACATCATTGGGCGCTGGTTTAGCACATATTTGCCGTACCGCATTTGGTTTTGATGCTTTGTATGACATCGTATTCGTCAAACCTTATTTATTGATTGCGAAAATCTTAGGCCGTGATCCAGTTGATGGTTTATGGCTAGTACTACCTGCGATTGTAAAAGGTGGTAATACCTTTACTAGCTCGCGTCAAACAGGTTCATTACGTGAATACGCATCAAGCATGTCACTCGGTGTAGTGGTGCTATTGATGATCTTGATCGTGATTCAGGTTGTGGGGAAATAAAATGGAAAACAATTTAATTTTACCCGCACTGATTTTAGTTCCTTTCATTGCTGGTTTTATTTGTTGGTTGGTTGATAAATTCGACCAACAATTACCGCGTTGGATTGCCTTAATTGGTATGCTTATTACCTTTGGTTTAGGCATTGCACTTTGGCAAAGTGGTACATTTAGTTACGAGTTGGGTGGTAAAGTCCCAACTTGGGCGGCTGAGTTCCATTTACCTTGGATTCAGACACTAGGCATTAGCATTCACTTGGCAGTGGATGGTTTATCTTTACTCATGGTATTACTGACAGCATTACTTGGTGTACTTGCGGTTGGTTGTTCATGGGGTGAGATCCAAAAGAATGTTGGTTTCTTCCACTTAAACCTCCTGTGGAGTTTAGGTGGTGTTATCGGTGTATTCTTAGCGATTGACTTATTCCTGTTTTTCTTCTTCTGGGAGATGATGCTCGTACCAATCTACTTCTTGATTGCGTTATGGGGTCATAAAGGCTCGAATGGTCGTTCACGTGTTTATGCTGCAACCAAGTTCTTCTTATACACGCAAATTGCTGGTTTGATCATGTTGATCGGTATCTTAGGCCTTGTGGTTTATGGATACATGATGACAGGTATGATTGGCTTCGATTACAACTATCTATTGGCTGTGGCGAACCACTTACCGCCTGAAGTTGCTTATGCATTTATGCTATGTTTCTTCATCGGTTTTGCTGTGAAATTACCTGTGTTCCCATTACATGGTTGGTTACCTGATGCACATGCACAAGCACCAACTGCAGGTTCTGTGGACTTAGCTGGTATTTTGATTAAAACAGCAGCCTATGGTTTACTTCGTTTCGTTATCCCATTCTTCCCAGCAGCATCAGCACAATTTGCTGATATTGCGATCATTCTTGGTTTAATTGGTATTTTCTACGGTGCATTCTTAGCGTACCAGCAAACAGATATGAAACGTTTGCTTGCGTATACGTCTATTTCGCACATGGGTTTCATCTTACTTGCTATTTACGCAGGTAATATCCTGACATTCCAAGGTCTTATGATCATGATGTTGGCACATGGCTTATCATCTGCTGCATTATTTATCATGTCTGGTCAGGTTTATGAGCGTTTACATACACGTGATTTACGCTTAATGGGTGGTTTACGCGGTCAGCTGCAGTACCTTCCATTTTTCTTAATGTTCTTTGTAGCTGCACTTGTAGGTGTACCAGGTTTAGGTAACTTTATTGGTGAATTCCTGATCTTGATGGGTTCATTCAAAGCTTATCCTGTATTCACGATTATTGCGGCAGTAAGCTTGGTGTTTGCTGGTCTTTATGGTTTGATTTTGATTCATAAAGCATTGTTTGGTACACCAAATCCAGAGCAACAGCAGCACTATACAAGCCCATTAAAAGATTTATCAGCACGTGAAGTTACTATCTTGATGATCTGTGTGATCGGTTTGGTTTGGTTAGGTATTTACCCACAAACATTCTTGGATGTATCGCATTCAAGCATGCAATGGTTGGTAAATAGTTATATGCCAGTACAAGAAGTTGTTGAAACTGTTCAGCAGACAGCAACTCAACTTGAGCATGTGGAGATGCAATAAACCATGAACTTCACACTTTCTTTTTCTGAACTTATGCCGCTCGTCCCTGTGATGATTGTGGCGTTGACTGCAATTGTTGTGATGTTATTGATTTCGATTAAACGTAATCATAATTTAATCGCAACAACTTCAGTTGTGGGGCTTAACCTCGCTGCAATTTTTATCGCATACACTGCGTATACAGGTCACTATGCACCTGTAAACGTGATGGGCATGTTTATGGTTGATCCATTTACCATGCTCTATCAATTCATGATTTTGATCGCAGCTTTGGCATGTTGTACTTTGTCACATGCTTATATTGAGACATATAAAGACAATCGCGAAGAGTTGTACATCTTGCTACTGTGTTCAGTAGCAGGTGCGATGTTGATGGTTGCTAGCTCTCATTATGCTTCGTTCTTTATCAGCTTAGAATTAATGTCAATTCCAGTATATGGTATGTTGGCATATACCCATCAGCGCAGCCAATCTTTGGAAGCAGGGATTAAATATCTTGTGCTTTCAGCGACGGCATCTGCAATGTTGTTAATGGGTATGGCGTATATTTATGCTTATACAGGTTCATTATCATTCTATGATTCTGTACAAGCGTTATTCACTGCAATCAAACAACCAATGGTGTTATTGGGCTTAGGCTTAATCATCTTTGCTGTTGCGTTTAAACTGTCACTTGCTCCATTCCACAAATGGACACCAGATGTGTATGCAGGTGCTCCAGCACCGATGGCAACATTCTTGGCGACAGCTGCGAAAGTAGCAACGATTGGTTTGTTTGTACGTTACCTATTGGCATCAGGTGCAATCCTAGTTGAATCGCTGGTAACAGTTCTTACAATTATTGCTGTATTGTCAATTTTAGTAGGTAACTTACTTGCAGTACGTCAAGTAAACTTGAAACGTATTCTTGGTTATTCGTCGATTGCTCACTTTGGTTATTTGTTAATTGCTTTAATTAGCATGACTTATGCGAGCCTTGGTAGCGTGACGGTTTATGTGATTACTTATGTACTTACAACAATCGGTGCGTTTGGTGCAGTTACGTTAATGTCGAGCCCTTATAACAACGTGGATGAAGCACAAAGTCTTGCTGACTACCGTGGTTTGTTCTGGCGTCGTCCGATTTTGACTGCAACATTAACAGTGATGATGTTATCGCTAGCTGGTATCCCATTAACAGCGGGCTTTATTGGTAAGTTCCTTGTGGTTATGGCTGCAGTAACAACTCAACACTGGTTCTTAGCTGCAATGATCGTTGTGGGTAGTGGTATCGGTTTATACTACTATTTGCGTGTCATGGTTGTTATGTACATGACTTCACCAGATACTCCTCGTATTGATGCTGATGCGCATTGGGGAACTAAAGTTGGTGGGATCATGGTACTAGGTGCTGCATTGTTGGTATTGTTCTTAGGTATCTATCCAGATCCAATGATCAATTTAGCATTGAAATCAGAGATTCTTTCTCCATTACATTTCATGTTATCTCAGCAACAGTAATCATCCGATAATCTGATTTGTACAAAAAAGCCTCCAAAACTGGGGGCTTTTTTATTGAATAGTAAAAAAACACTTTATAATAAGCGAATATTTATATTAGCTAGGTACTTACTCGTGTCGATTCAAGAAATTCGTCATCCGCTTATTCGCCATAAACTTGGTTTACTTCGTCGCTCTGACATTAGTACCAAGAACTTTCGTGAATTAGCGCAAGAAGTTACGATGCTATTGACGTATGAAGCAACAAAGGACTTATCTGTTGTGGATCACGAAATTGATGGGTGGGCAGGGAAAGTAACAACTCAACGTATTGCAGGGAAAAAAATCACGATTGTTCCGATTCTTCGTGCAGGAATTGGAATGCTAGAAGGCGTACTTAACCTGATTCCAAGTGCAAAGGTGAGTGTTTTAGGTTTAGAACGTGACGAAGCAACTTTAGAAGTTCGCACATACTATAAAAAGCTAGTGCCAGATGTCGCTAATCGTTTGGCGATGATTATTGATCCTATGCTTGCAACGGGTAATTCATTGATTGCTGCAATTGATGTATTGAAAGCAAGTGGCTGTAAAGATATTCGAGTGATGATTTTGGTTGCCGCGCCTGAAGGGATTGCAAAAGTTGAAGCTGCACACCCTGATGTTCGTATTTATACGGCTTCAATTGATCAAGGCCTGAATGAAGAAGGTTATATCGTGCCTGGTTTGGGTGATGCAGGCGATAAAATCTTTGGAAGTGTGCAAAAAGATTAATTTTTAAATATAAAAAGATACTTTTTATTTCTGTGATTTGAAAGGGAAATAGCAAGTCTCTTTTTTATTTTCTATATAGTATGATGAGCATCATCGTAAAGTAGGATAAATGTCATGAAGCAAGAGCTCTACCACGGGAAAATTAAGCAATATAATCCTGAGAAAGGATTTGGTTTTATTGCATCGAATGGTGAAGATATCTTTTTTCATATCTCAGATTACCCTGCAGCTGAAGGTGAACCTAAGCGCAATGAAAAAGTGAAGTTTTCAGTTGTAGAAAATCAAGGTAAATATAAAGCAATTAAAATTGAGCGCGTTGATCCTAACCCAGCTAAAACTAAGAAAAACAAAATCATGGATCACAATAAGTCGATTACCAATGAATTGTTATCAAACTTAAGACGTTGATCATTACCGTAATCTTTGATTGAAATATCATGAGAAAAGAGGCTTTAGGGTCTCTTTTTTATTAGAATAACCAAAACATGAAAAATTGAGTGCAAAATGTTTGTTGAAGGAAAAATAAAAAAATACGATACAGAAAGAGGTTTTGGCTTTATTAAGGTAGATGGTCATCAAACTGATGTTTTCTTCCATATCAAAGATTTTCCAAAAGCATCTGGTGAACCTAAAATTGGTGAAAAACTAAAATTTTTGATCGTTGAAGATAATAATGGAAAGTTTAAAGCTGCAAATATTGTGCGCTTAGATCAAAAACAAGCATATATTGATTATCCAAACTATGCCAACAACTCATCTACTCAAAATAAATCGGTCTCACAGCAAAAACATGCAAATCATAAAGGTATGACTTTTATGATTATTGGCTTGATTGTGATTGCAATTTT
>NZ_MELG01000100.1:0-7831 GCF_001767535.1 Acinetobacter sp. GWC1_38_13
GGTGTATTTTACTTTTTTCATCGGGACATTCTCTCAAGAAAAGTGGTCTCCGACAAACCCGGTACGGTTCATGGTTTAAGTATTTGACAGAAGAAATTTATCAGGAATCTTTCTTTGTAGAGGAAAATGATAGCTTGATACAGTATTTAAAAAGGTTATATTTAATTCCAGTAGAAGATGATTTTATACGCTCAATAGTTGTAAGTGTTTTAGAAAAAATTGGTGAGGAATCCGAATTTAAAAAAAGGTATATGCATGATATTATTGAGAATCATTTGCTGGAAAAGCTTAATAATTTTAGATGATTGATTATCCATTACTTCTAACCTCAATTTAGAGAATGAGGTTAGAAGAATGAGAGCTAGAACATTACTTCAACATCGGTTTTAAGAAACGTCCTGTATGTGAAATATCAACTTCAGCAACTTGCTCAGGCGTGCCTTCAGCGATAATTTGACCACCACCAGAACCCCCTTCAGGGCCTAGATCAATCACCCAATCGGCAGTTTTGATCACATCTAAATTATGCTCAATCACAACGATGGTATTACCCTTATTACGTAGCTCATGCAAGATATCGAGTAACTTGGCAATATCATGGAAATGTAAACCAGTGGTTGGCTCATCTAGGATATATAAGGTTTTACCCGTATCACGTTTTGCTAACTCACGCGCTAATTTCACGCGTTGAGCTTCACCACCTGAAAGGGTTGTTGCTGCCTGTCCCAAACGAATATAACCCAGTCCTACTTGAGTCAGTGTTTCTAGACGACGATGAATCACAGGAATTGCACTAAAGAATTCGGCTGCATCTTCTACCGTCATTTCTAACACATCAGAAATATTCTTACCTTTATAGCCTACTTCCAGTGTTTCACGATTATAACGCTTGCCATGACAGGCATCACAAGGCACATACATATCAGGCAGGAAATGCATCGCGACCTTGATCATGCCATCGCCTTCACATGCCTCACAGCGCCCGCCTTTTACGTTAAACGAGAAACGACCTGCGCTATAACCACGTGCTTTGGCTTCAGGGGTTTGCGCAAATAACTCACGAATTGGGGTAAATAAACCAGTGTAGGTAGCAGGGTTCGAACGTGGTGTACGACCAATTGGACTTTGGTCAATATCAACCACCTTATCCAAGTGCTGTAAACCATCAATTGAATCAAACTTTTCTGCGGTAAGAGTGGTTGCACCATTGAGTTGAGTGGCTGCTAAAGGCAATAAAGTTCGGTTAATTAAGGTTGACTTTCCTGAACCTGAAACGCCAGTGACACAGGTCATAATGCCTAAAGGAATGGTTAAATCGACATTTCTAAGATTATGTCCGCTTGCGCCTGAAAGCTTAATCACTTCATCAGGACGTGGTGATTGGGTACGTTGTTTTGGCACTGCAATTTTTAATTTGCCTGAAAGATATTGACCTGTAAGCGAATCGGCATGGTTCGCCAATTCGTCATAAGTTCCTTCAGCAATGATCGCACCACCGTGAATCCCTGCACCTGGTCCGATATCAATGATATGGTCCGCAGCACGAATCGCATCTTCATCATGCTCAACGACTAGCACGGTGTTGCCCAAATCACGTAAACGAATGAGCGTTTGTAATAAGCGATCATTATCACGTTGGTGTAGACCAATCGATGGTTCATCAAGCACATACATCACACCCATCAAGCCTGCACCGATTTGCGAAGCGAGACGAATACGTTGTGCCTCACCCCCTGAAAGGGTTTCAGCCGAGCGTGCTAAGCTTAAATAATTGAGTCCAACACTCACCAAAAAGTGTAAACGCTCACGAATTTCTTTAAAAATTTTATCGGCGATTTCGCCTTTAGCCCCTTCAAGATTGAGGTCTTGATAATAACTTTCTGCATCACCAATCGACATCTTGGTGATTTCAGCAATGGTTTTGTCTTTAACACGAACATGACGCGAGATTTCATTGAGACGAGAACCACCACAGGCATCACAAGCGGCATTAGATAAGTATTGGGCTAAGTCATCTCGGACATAATTCGATTCCGTTTCACGATAGCGACGTTCCAAATGTGGCAAGATTCCTTCAAAAGGTTGCACACGATTATGTTTACGACCACGTTCATCAATATAACTGAGGTCGATTTTTTCTTTGCCTGTACCTTGTAAGAATTTCTTTTGTGTCTCTTTATCCAGTTGATTCCACGGGGTATCGAGTGGAATATCAAAATGATCTGCGACTTTTTGAAGCATCGTATAGTAATACGGACGCTGTCTGTCCCAACCACGAATTGCACCTTGGCTGATCGATACTTCTGGGTTTGGAATAAGTTTGTCGGCGCTGAAATGACTACGCGTCCCTAAACCATCGCAGACAGGGCAAGCACCAAAAGGATTGTTAAATGAGAACAAACGAGGCTCGAGTTCAGCAACCGCACGGTCACATTCAGGACAAGAGTGTTTCGCTGAAAAGACACGTTCAGGGTGTTCGCCATTCATCCACGATAAAATTGCAATATCGCTACCTAAACGTAAGGCAGTTTCAAAGGATTCAGCAATTCGATTGCCAAGATCATCGCGGACTTTGAAACGGTCGACGACGACTTCGATGGTATGTTTTTTCTTTTTGTCTAACTCAGGTGGGGTATCAATATCAATAATTTCGCCATCGACACGCGCACGCACAAAGCCTTGGCTTTGTAATTGTTCAAATAAGTTACTGTATTCGCCTTTGCGCTCACGGACCACAGGTGCGAGCAACATCAGTGCCGTACCTTCTTCAAGCGATTTTACTGCATCGACCATTTCCGAAACGGTTTGTGCGACCATCGGTAAGTCATGTTCTGGACAATAGGGTGTACCCACACGCGCATAGAGCAGTCGTAAATAGTCATAAATTTCGGTAATTGTTCCAACTGTTGAACGCGGGTTATGGCTCGTTGATTTTTGCTCGATCGCGATCGCAGGGGATAAACCTTCGATTGAATCAACTTCAGGTTTTTCCATTTGCGAAAGGAATTGTCGTGCATAAGCCGAAAGTGATTCAACATAACGGCGCTGACCCTCAGCATATAAGGTATCAAATGCCAACGATGATTTCCCTGAACCTGAAAGCCCTGTGATCACCACAAATTTGTCACGTGGAATATCGAGTGACACATTCTTTAAATTATGGGTACGTGCGCCTCGAATACGGATATGACTTTGGCTCATGAAAACATCTCAATAATATGCAATAGAAGATCAAAAGACGTTGAACATTGATGGGGTGCATCATCAATTATTTAATTTGAATGTCTTGAGAGAAAGTTCAGTACCAATCAATTTAAAATAATTGCAGAGCAGCATCGTGCTGTTTAACAGGTCTTATATGATAGCGCCTTAAAATTGTTCAAGTGGTATAAAAATATTTAAAACGACAAATTGTGACGGTCAGACCACTTTTTCAAACATGATCAGTCTCAAACCGAGTTGTATTTTTATCATTCCTTTTCTCATTTTACTACTGTAAAGCTGTTGCTAAATAAAAATACATAACTTTACTAGGCGACTGGTCTAATATTTATTTATAGTGTGAACATGAAACGATCAATGAAAAGTGAAGCAACCCGAAAACACATCTTGGATACCAGTTTTGAATTGGTATTGCATAAAGGTTTTGTTGGGGTTGGCTTACAAGAAATTTTGAAAGCCTGTGACGTACCCAAAGGTTCGTTCTATCACTATTTTGCGTCTAAAGAGGCCTTTGGTTGTGCTTTATTAGAGCAGTACATGGCTGACTATAAAGTACGTGTCGAACAGCTGTGGCAGCACACTGAACAAAGTGCTTATGCACGTTTGATGGCGTTGTGGCAGGCGTGGATTGACGATCCAATTTACGGCAGTTGGGCAGAAAACTGCTTAATTGTGAAACTCGCGGCTGAAGTCTCTGATTTATCAGAAGACATGCGACAAATTTTGAATTTAGGTGTGCATCGACTCACGCAACGCATAGCGCTGCTATTACAAGAAGGGCAGCAGCAAGGTTCGATTCCAACACATCTTGACCCATTTAAAACAGCTCAAGTGATGTATCAGCTTTGGTTAGGTGCAGCATTGATGACCAAATTGGCACAAGACAAAGCACAATTGCATCTCGCTTTGGATACCACGAAACAGCTGTTACAACCGATACAGGAATAAATCATGCAAAGTATTATTCATCATCAATTTGGCGAACCCGTAGATGTTTTAGAAGTAGCGGATATGCCTCAACCAAAGCCTAAAGCAGGTGAAGTGCGTATCAAGACCATTATGTCTCCAATCCATAATCATGATGTATGGACGGTGAGGGGGAGTTATGGCTATAAGCCAACTTTACCTGCAATTGGTGGTAGTGAAGCGGTAGGTATCGTCGATGCTGTAGGTGAAGGTGTCGATGAAAGTAAATTAGGGCAACGGGTTGCAGTTGCTGGCGTACATGGCAGTTGGGCAGAATATTTTATTGCTCCTGCGCAAAGCATCATTCCTTTAAATGATGCGATTGATGATGAAACAGCAGCTCAATTGATTGGTATGCCGATTAGTGCATTGATGTTATTGGACTTTGTAAATGTTCAAGCAGGTCAATGGCTGATTCAGAACACAGCGAATGGTGCTGTGGGTAAAACCGTTGCCATGATTGCTCAAGCGCGTGGTTTGCAAGTGATTAATCTCGTGCGTCGTACTGATGCGATTGCTGAAATGCAGGCTTTAGGTATTCAACACGTAGTTGCGACTGATCAGGCGGATTGGATGCAACAAGTGAAAGCCATTCATGCTGATCAGCCATTAATTGCAGGCGTGGATTCAATTGGTGGAGCGGCGAGTGGTGAAATGCTGAATCTACTGAGTGAAAATAGCTTATTAGTTTCATTTGGCAGCATGACGGGTGAAACCATGCAGATTTCATCGGGTGATTTGATTTTCAAACAGGCTACAGTGAAAGGCTTTTGGGCAAGTGTAGTCAATAAAGAAATGCCAGCAGAGCGTAAAAAGGCATTATTTGTTGAGTTATTAACCCTTGCAACACAAAAGAAGCTGATTTTACCTGTAGAAGGCATTTTCAGTTTTGATGACATTAAAACAGCTGCACTGAAAGCGACTCAGGGAGCACGTCAGGGTAAAGTGTTGTTAAAAGCTTAATTTTGAAAATTGCATGACCAGTCGTGAGGCTGGTCTACTGATATTGAGTCATACAATAAAAAGGAAAATGAGATGATTGGACAACTGCTCGTAGGATTAATTGCTGTCTTGCATGTTTATATCTTAGTGTTGGAAATGTTTTTATGGGATAAACCAGCAGGTTTAAAAGCATTTGCGAATACCCCTGAAAAAGCTCAGCTCACCAAAGTTTTAGCGCAGAACCAAGGTCTCTATAATGGTTTTCTTGCAGCAGGCTTATTCTGGTCGTTAATTGCACCTGAAACCTATGCTGTGGCTTTGGCGAATTTCTTTTTAGGTTGTGTATTGATTGCAGGTATTTATGGTGGTTTGACGGCGAGCAAAAAAATTATTTATATCCAATCTGTACCCGCATTGATCGCCTTAATTGCCGTTAACTTTTTTAAGTAATAAAGGTATTCACTCGATCTGATTTGTGTTTTAATGCAGCCAGTTTGAGATGAGCCTCATACAGTATATCGGACGATACGATATACGACTAAGCCCCTTTATGGGGCTTTTTTATGTCTAAGAGAATGTCGTGTTTAATTATTTATGGGATTAAGCGTGATCTAACCCTAACCCTAACCATTGGCGTTGCTGATAAGCGCTATCCCAAAATAACCACTCCAGCTTTGCACCCATCGTATATGCTGCGTGCATTTTTGCTAAAGTATCTTCATCGCAACGCGCTGCTACTTTATCAATCGTTGCAATCACATTACTTACCGCTGTATTAAATTCTTCACCTGCATAGGTATCAATCCATGCTTGGTAACGGTTATTGTCAGCGGATTGGTGAATAATTGATTTCCCGACTTCTGCATAAATCCAAAAACATGGAAGCAATGCCGCTAAAATCACAGGATAACTTTCTGACCAAGCTGTAGCCGTTAGAAAAGATGTGTAGTGATGACAGGCAAGGGTGAGCGGGGTATTTTCAAATTCAGTTTTGCTGATGGAAAACTCTTGCATGAAATCACTGTGCAGACTACGTTCAACTATGATTGCAATTTTTGCAGCTTCAGAAAATTGAATTACATCATCCGCTTCATAAGCTTTAGCAGCAGCAACTGCAAGCGCACGACCATAAGCCAATAGATAGTGCGCATCTTGAATCACATAATGACAAAAGACTTGAGGGTCCAATGTTCCTGCTGCAAGTTCTTGGTTGAATGGAAGTGCGAGGATTTTTTGATAAAGGTCGATGTTGCGCTGCCAGACATCCTGAGAAAAAGTCATAAATTGAACCTGTAAAAACAATAAGTCTAAGATTTTATTCAAACTATATCAGAACTTAGCTTTGATCGTATTTGATCTCAAAATAAGTCCAACAATCTTTTCTGTCTTTCGGTCAAAACTCGCCTACAATAGTCACATTTTTCTACCCAAACGATTTCGAATAAAAGGTTGCTCATGAAGCATTTTCGTTTCTCAATTTTCTTTACAGTAGTGTGTTTAGCACTATCTGCTTACTGGGGCTATACGCATGGCCCAGAAGCAGGTATTGCAACAATGCTGAAAGCATTAACTATTACTGCAATTTTGGCAGTGATGGAAGTCTCTCTCTCTTTTGATAATGCCGTGGTCAACGCATCAGTACTCCGTAATTGGGATCATTTCTGGAAAATGATCTTCTTAACGGTGGGTATTTTAATTGCCGTATTTGGTATGCGCTTGGTTTTCCCTGTCGTGATTGTTGCTGTCACAGCAGATATGGGCATGATGGAAGTCGTGAAATTGGCACTTAACGATCCGAAGTCTTATTCAGCTCGTTTGATGGAACATCATGCAGAAATTGCAGCCTTTGGTGGTACTTTCTTATTGATGGTTTTCTTGAATTTCTTCTTCGATGATGAAAAGGAAACTCATTGGTTCCGTTGGATCGAATCTAAACTCTCACATCTTGCAAGTGTTCCTGCGATGTCTGTTTTCATTGCTTTGGTTGCGATGTTAATCATGGCGGCGAATGTTGAGGAAAGCAAACGTCTGGTAGTGACGATGGCTGGAATCTGGGGGATTGTGGTTTATATTGGTGTGCAAGTTCTCAGTCATTTATTGGGTGGTGAACCTGAAATTGATGAACACGGTAATGCCGTAATGCATGATGGTAATGGGGCTGCATCAGGTGTTGTCAAAGCAGGTTTTGGTGGTTTCTTATATCTTGAAGTCCTAGATGCATCGTTCAGTTTTGATGGTGTTATTGGCGCATTTGCGATTACCAGTGATGTTGTGATCATTATGTTGGGTCTTGCGATTGGTGCGATCTTCGTCCGTTCGATGACCATCTATTTGGTTGAGAAAGGCACTTTAGATGCTTACATCTTCCTTGAACATGGTGCGCACTACGCGATTGGTGCATTGGCATTTATTATGATTGCTAGTGGTACAGGTTTACATGTACCTGAAGTGGTGACTGGTTTGATTGGTGTCGCATTTATTGTTTGGGCGGTAATTGCCTCGATCCAATACAGTAAACGACAGAAGCTAAGCTCTTAAGATTAGTTTCAGTTTGATCACTTAAGATCTTTTAAAGGGACGGTAACGTCACTACTGTCCCATAGTTTGCTTTAAATAAAAAACCCTGAGTCTGAATAGTTAAAATATGAGTGCAAACAAACACTTTAACTATAAAGGACTCAGGTTTTGTCACATCAGAATA
>NZ_MELG01000101.1:0-1276 GCF_001767535.1 Acinetobacter sp. GWC1_38_13
CCTGAACAATTAGATCGACCAAGCCTCACGCTTGCCTACCGTCGTAAGATGGCTGACTTCCATCCTGACCAATACCAACAATTACCTTCAGCGGTGAGGCAATTGATTGAACAACAGGCGCAGCAGATCAATCAAGCACGCAGTTGTTTAGAAGCACTGCTAGCGTCTCTTTGACGGAAAATCAAAATAAAGAAATTTCAAATACATATTACCTATTTGAACAACCAGCACCAAGCGAACGCAATGAGTCGCTGACGACTGTCCAAACACAAATCAAGCCTTATCAAATAGAGGATAAAATAATGATGAATAGATTGAAGATTTTCCTATTGCCTATACTACTCATACTTCCTTTGAGCTTATCGGGATGTGGTACTGAATTTAATCCTGAACAAATGGAAGTTACGCTCAATACGGAATATAGCCCAGGCGGATTATACGATCGGACTTATGTGATCCTCACCATCCGTTCACTCGATGCAAATCCAATCACACTGAATAAAGTGGATGTGAATAATGGCCGTTGTGGATATACCGCACGCTACCGTAATCCCATTCAATTACCAGCACATTTCCAAATGGGCCAAGCCTTAGAGTTATATTTAAACTGCTCTTACGAATCGATTGTGAAAGTTGATATTGAAACAGATCAAGGTGCAGCAAGTTATCGCTTTAAATAACACGGCAAAACTCAGGACGAGTATCACTGTATAGCGCAAAAGCAAGCAAACAACCATGCCCAAATTGGGCATGGTTTTTTTATGCCTACAGAGAATGCTTGTCATCACTTTACTCACTGCGAGGACACTCATGATGAATCCCGTACATTGTCCTTATTGCCATTCAGATCAAGTGATCTTGAAAGCCACACAAGCGCATGGCCCTCAGTATTTTGAAAAAATCCTAGAAAACTTCTCACCCTTCACGATGGCTGTACTTGGAATAAAGCTGGCAAGAAGTGCGGGCATTCCCCCCTATGTCGGTGGATTGATTGGCGTAGTTGCAGGGGGCGTATTGATCTTGGTCAGTCAACATTACTTTTATCGACATTACCACGCGGCTCAACATTACCAATGTTTGCAATGCGGACAAAGCTTTGCAGTGGCTGATTAATGAATTACCTCATTCATCGCTGTCTCAACCCGAGCTGCAACACCCCTAAACACACTGCATTTTAAGTTTTAAACATCACATCTTTATTTTTATAGAGGAATTCTGCTCATGGCACATTTAGTTGAAACTATGGCATTCACAGGTCAAACCCCTTGGCATGGAT
>NZ_MELG01000101.1:1359-3344 GCF_001767535.1 Acinetobacter sp. GWC1_38_13
GTCAGTTACATGGCGAAAAACCAACGCGGACAAAACATCATCTTACCTTTTGAAGAACAACGAGTGCTGTATCGTTCTGATACCCATGCACCTTTATCTGTGGTGAGTCAGCGCTTTCAAGAAGTACAACCCAAAGACATTTTAGAGTTCTATCGTGATCTGACTGAACAATCAGGCTTTGAGCTGGAAACCGCAGGGGTACTGAAAGGTGGGAAGAAATTCTGGGCATTAGCCAAAACTGGACAGACCTCAGCACTGAAAGGCAAAGATGTCAGCAATGGCTACATTCTTTTAGCGACGGCGTGTGATGGTACCTTGGCGACTACCGCACAATTCACCTCTATTCGGGTGGTGTGTAACAACACCTTAGCCATTGCACTCAAAGCACAAAACGCTGGATCGAACAACACAGGTGTGGTCAAAGTCCCGCACAGTACTCGTTTCGATGCTGAAAAAGTCAAACAGCAGTTGGGCATATCAGTGCGTGCATGGGATGAACACATGTATGAAATGAAGCAACTGAGTCAACGTAAAGTAACGCAACAAGAAGCAGCTGCTTACTTTGATGCGGTATTTAACAATACTAATCTGAGTTTCGCTGAACAGGATGAAAGCATTATTCAGTTTTATCGAAATGCAGCCATGCCGAATCAAACAAACTCATCAAAAGTCGACAATAAAACCGAACCGAATGGACGTGCGATGTCAAAAGTCATGACTATGTTTAACGGACATGGACGAGGGGCAGAACTCAGTTCAGCCAAAGACACAGCCTATGGTTTGTTATGCTCAATCACGGAATTCGTCGATCACGAAAGACGTGCTATGAGTACCGATCATCGCCTCGATTCAGCATGGTTTGGCGCAGGGGCAGCGATTAAACAACGTGGCTTAGAACAAGCGCTCAGAATGGTGGCATAAATTCAGTTTCAGTTAAGCAAGCTATATTAGCCTAAGCAATAACACCCTTCGCCACATTCCTCAGATGTGGCTTTTTTTATGCCCAAAATTCAGCTTTTACATATTTCATAACGATAGGATCAATACACCATGCAGAGTCATACCCATATTCAGAATAGTTTAAACCATCCACCCTTATTGCCTTATGTACCTCAGCTTAATCCAAACCAAAACCCAGCAACCCAACAGATCGAGGTAGGTACCCGAAGTAAACGTCATCCATCTAATCCAGCTCAAACTAAACAGCCACGCAAAAGCAGAACAACCGCAGCTAAACGACTTGCCAATACTAAACAGTTGAATTACCAACAATGGCTAGAAGTCAGAAAGCAAGGGATTGGGAGTAGTGATGCTGCAACGGCCTGTGGACTGAATCCCTATATGTCGATGCTCGAACTCTGGATGATCAAGACAGGACGCATGCAACAAAATATTGAAGATGAAAGCGCAGGTTATGCACCCCTGTACTGGGGCAAACAACTTGAGCCCTTGGTGGCTGAATACTACAGCATGCATACCAATCATAAAGTGCGTCGTGTCAATGCCGTGCTACAACATCCTGATGAAGACAAACACTTTATGTTGGCGAATTTGGATTATGCCGTGGTCGGCAATGAAGAAGTTCAAATATTAGAGTGTAAAACTGTGGGGGAATATGGCGCAAAGCTTTGGCGGGATGGCGTACCACTGTATGTACTGTGCCAAGTGCAGCACCAACTGGCGGTAACAGGCAAACAAGCGGCACATATTTGTGCCTTAATCTGTGGACATGAAACCAAAATCTTTAAAGTGACAAGAAATGAAACGGTGATCCAGCACATCATCAATGCGGAACGTCACTTCTGGCAATGTGTGGAATCAGGTATTCCACCGAGTGTCGATGCTTCTGATTCCGCTGCTAGAGCCTTGCAACAACTGTATCCAGAACAGATTCCATTAACCGTAGAAGACCTCAGCCAAAATGAACAGGCTAACTATCTCTTTAACCAACTGTTAGAAGAGCGACATAGGCTTGAACAACATCA
>NZ_MELG01000101.1:3437-6342 GCF_001767535.1 Acinetobacter sp. GWC1_38_13
GTCACAAGACTCTATCAGCTTGGACAGTAAAGCTTTATTGAAACAACATCCTGAATATCTACAGCAATTCCCACAAACTAAAGTGGGTACACGGCGTTTTCAGATTTATCCGAATGGTGGATAACTCATTCCTTATCCACATTTATTACCTAACACAACCAACCCAAAACTAATCGATCCCATACCCCAACAGGTGTGGGATTTTTTTATGTCCAATTTTTATTTAAAGGAAATCATTATGATTAAAGGTTTAGCAATTACACCACCCGTACTGGGTCGTATCAGTATCGGCAAGATTGTCGAAAAGAATGGGAAACGTGTCCCTGAGAAGGATGACCAATTTACCATTACCAGCCAAATTCAAGGGAAAGATGGGTGGATTAAGCATCCCTTGGATGAACAGCTACGAGTTAAAGCACCGAACCAAAAACTCAGAACCATTCCAGTGCGAATGATCTTTAACGATCCTGAGTTAAACCTACGGGCAGAGTATAGTTTGTTTGATCGACAAACAGGGCGTTTAATTTGTTCAGGGAATGGAGAAATTTGTCAGCGACTTGGGAAAAACGGCATAGAACAACATCCATGTCCATCACCTGATTTATGCCCATTGGCCCAAGGTGGATTGTGCAAACCCTACGGACGACTGTATGTGAATTTAGATGAGTCGGATGAGTTAGGCACATTCATCTTTAGAACCACAGGTTTTAACAGCATCCGCACCTTAGCCGCTCGGCTTCGTTACTACCATGCTGCATCGAATGATTTACTTTCATGTTTACCCTTACAACTGACCTTAAGAGGTAAGAGCACGACACAAAGCTATCGTACCCCGATTTATTACGTGGACTTAACTTTACGTGATGGTGTGAATCTACAAGATGCTATTGCTTCAGCCAAACAGATTGATGAGCAGAGCAAGGCAGCAGGGTTTTATCAAGAAGTATTAGATCATGTAGCAAGGCAGGGCTATGGCAATGCCAGCTTTGAGGTGGGAGGTGAAGAGGGCTTGGATATTGTTGAGGAGTTTTATACGGAGGAATCCAAACAAGAATCATCTCAACAACTCCATGACCTGAACCATATGCAGGATATCCAGAAAGGGTTACAGCAGTCAGTACAGGCTTTGAACTAGCAGGGCTTAGACAACATTGGACTGCGTAAAATTTTATTGGACTGACCTATCATCTGAGCGAATACGCGCTCGCATCAATGATTAGGAGAAAACATCATGAATGCGTCGATCACAGGTCAAACTTTTCAGATGAATCAGATACTAAACTTGAAAGATGTCATGCAAATTACGCGGTTAGGTCGGGCTACTATTTACAATATGCTAGATCCTAAAAACGTTAGTTATGATTCTACATTCCCAAAGCAAATCAAATTATCAGCAAACCGCGTGGGATGGATAGCTAGGGAAGTAAATGCATGGATTGAATCAAAAGTTATTGAAAGATAAAAGAGGGTAGAGGCGATTAAAAAAAATTCAAGATATTATGATCCGACATTTCCTCAGCCGATACGGTTAAAAGAGATGCATTTCGGTTGGTCTGCTTGGGAAATCCATCAAAGGATTAAGTCTAAGATGGAAGAATGAGAATAATGGGAGCTTTTGCTCCCTTATTTTTTTGATAGAATTGAGAAAAACTATTCATGATATTAATGAAACAAACTTTAGATTATTACGATATAAATGCACTGGGGTTCTTTGAGTCTACAATTAGGGTAGATATGGAGAGTCTATACCAACCATTTTTACGTTACCTACCAGATAAGGCTTTTATACTTGATTTAGGTTGTGGTTCAGGTAGAGATACCTTAGCTTTTAATAATAAAGTTCATCAGGTTGCAGCAACAGATTATTCAAAAGAACTGGTTGATAAAGCATGTCAATTGACTGGAATCAACGTACGTTTTGAAAGCTTCTATGAGTTGTCTGAGCTAAATAAGTATGATGGTATTTGGGCATGTGCTTCACTATTACATTGTGAAAGAAAACGTTTGCCGGAGGTACTGGAAAAAATACTGAAAGCATTAAAAGTGAATGGTATCTGCTATATGTCATTTAAATATGGTGCGGGGGACCGTTACAAGGATGGAAGACAATTTACCGATATGGATGAATCACAAACACAGAGTTTATTAAAAAAATTTGATAATATTTTACTGTTACAACAATGGATTACGATTGATAAACGTCCCAATCATAATGAAGATTGGCTCAATATCGTATTTCAAAAACGAATTTGAATAAATAATGTCAGTATCCATACCTACACCACAGCAGCAACTCAAGTTTCTGAAACAGATCCAGCAAATTTTACATTCAGGAAGTTTTTCTTCCACTTATAAATTTGCTTTGTTGATGAGTCTTTCTCGCTTAGCGATTGAGCAAGGAGATGATACTGGGGAAAGCTTAACGTTAGACTATCTGGATATTGCAGAGAAATTCATAGATTTATATTGGAAACAGACTCTACCATTTCATTTTAATGAAAATGAACCGTTCCTATTACAACAGAATAATGGCAAGCAAGCAGGAATTATCAGCTTAATTTACACTGCTCAGCAAAGTTATAAATCCCTTGCCTTAGCCAGACGAGATCATGTGTACTGGCTACAATTGAAAAAGAAAGTAGCAGATATCGTAAAGAAAATGCCTGTAACTTACCTACAGAATTTGAAAGGTCAAAATGTTGAGTTTTTATATCGTTTAGAAGATTCTCGAAAACAACTTATACTTTTGCCAAATGTCATGTATTGCTTACGTCAGTTTAGCGAAATCATTGAAGAGTTATGTCAGAAAAAATGGGTTGATTTTGTCAGATTAAATAAATGTAATTTATTGGTTCTGGATGGTTTACCTGATCTTGCAACATTCATGTTTGAGCCAAGCCGAAAT
>NZ_MELG01000101.1:6395-7062 GCF_001767535.1 Acinetobacter sp. GWC1_38_13
TTACTGCCAAAAGCCAATTAAACAAAATAAATGGGCTGTGGATCATTTCATACCTTGGGCAATGTACCCAGCAGATACAGGTCATAATTTTGTGCTTGCAGATGAAAAATGCAATTCGGCAAAAAGTGATTTCTTGGCGTCAGAAGAGTTTTTGTTCCAATGGCAAGAGCGCAACCAAAACTTTGATCACCTCATTACAGAGCAGTTATCAAAGCTGGGTTTTCTTGCAAATATTGAAAGATCACATAGTGTTGCAAGTTGGGCGTATAGTCAGGCAAAGGAGAATGGATATCTCTTTTGGAGTAATATAAATTAATTCTTTAACTTATTTAAAGGTAGTACCAAAGATCATCAACCTTACTATCCTTATCTAATCTTACCTCTATATATTCACTACATTTCATTTTATTAGGGTCCTTTTCATGGTGAGCAAAAAAAGCCCCCTGTAAAGCATCACAATGAAAGCAGCCATTGGATAAATAGGCTGTACCACGTGTTTTACTAAAACGTTTAATAATAAAACCATATGTATATTTTTGCATAAGTTTAGGGTTATTTAAAATTTCACTATGAGAATTAGAGAGGTGTTCGATAGTTAATTCAGCTATTTTGGTTAAGTCTGATTTGTAATGTATGAAGTAGTTGATTTCCATAATAGTATTGGTTA
>NZ_MELG01000102.1:0-8223 GCF_001767535.1 Acinetobacter sp. GWC1_38_13
CACCTAAAGTACGGTGCATTAACCAGCCGATGTAGATGGCAAGTTGCTGAGCTTCAGGTCCAGGCAACAACATACAATAGTTGAGTGCATGTAAAAATCGTTTTTCAGAGATCCAACGCTTTTGTTCAACTAGCTCCTGATGCATCACTGCAATTTGACCTGCGGGTCCACCAAAACTAATAAATCCAAGTTTTAGCCAAAATAAAAAGGCTTGCCAAAAAGGAACGTGGTCAGGTGTGGTTGTTGCATCAGATTGTTGCATAATCATTCTCAATTAGAGTGTTTATTTTTTGAATATCGCGAGTTTATGGCACATCATATGAAGCTGATGATTCTAGATGAATCCAATTTATTTCTTTATATATTTTATTGATTTGATAATTCAAATTGATGACTTTTCTTAAATTTATTTCACGTCTAAAGATCAAAGAATCTAGCTTATATATCTTTAAATTGCATAAACAACTCATTTTTTATTATTTTTAATCATAAAGTGTGACGCATACCATAAGCCTATATTATTGAAAGATCATCTAATTATGGGCATCAAGAACACCAAGCCATTGATTGTAACAGCGATCGTCCTTGTGGCGATTGTTGCTTTTATTGTCTATCAAAATCAAAAAGATGCTTCACCTGTTCAGTCTAAAAACAACAAGGCAGTAGTGATTGCTTATCAAACAGGTGTTGATCCGACCAAGGTTGCACAGGCAAATGGAGAATATGAACGTGATACTAATCAAGCAATTCAATGGCGTAAATTTGATGCTGGTTCAGATGTAGTTAATGCCTTGGCTTCAGGGGATGTGGTGATCGGCAACATTGGTTCTAGTCCTCTAGCTGCTGCTGCAAGTCGTGATTTACCGATTGAAGTCTTTCTGGTGACAGCAAAATTAGGTGGTTCAGAGGCATTGGTGGTGAGCAACAAATCAGGCATTAACAACCCGCAAGATTTGATTGGTAAAACCATTGCTGTGCCATTCGTTTCAACCACGCATTACAGCTTATTGTCAGCACTCAAGCATTGGAATATTGCGGATAACCAAGTCAAGATTATTAACTTACGTCCACCAGAAATCACAGCAGCTTGGGAGCGTGGTGATATTGATGCAACCTATGTTTGGGAACCTGCCTTAAGCAAAGTTAAAGCGACTGGTCATGTCTTAACAGACTCGAAACAAGTCGGCGAGTGGGGCGCACCAACCTATGATTTATGGGTGGTTCGTAAAGATTTCGCTGAAAAAAATCCTGAGTTCTTAAAAGCCTTCGTGAGAACCAGCTTAAAGCAGATTGAAAGCTATAACCAAAATCCTAAAGCATTTGAGCAAAATGTAGACAACATCCAGAAAATTGCCCAACTGACAGGTTCTGATGCCAAAGATATTCCATTGCTTCTTTCAGGAAATATATACCTTGGTCGTCAGCAGCAACAAGCCACTTTATCAGGTGAATTTGCAGAGAACATTTTCGATACAGCCACTTTCTTAAGAAGCCAAGGCAAGGTGGATCAAGTAAAACCTAACTATCAAGCCAATGTCACCACTCAATTCTTACAACCATAGGAGATCGAAATGAGCGTATTAGCTGCTGAGCATCTTCATTTAACTTTTCCAAACCAGACCGTACCTGTATTGCAAGATATTAATCTCAAAATTGAAGAGGGCACTTTGACGGTAATTTTGGGTGAGTCGGGTTGTGGAAAAACCACATTACTGAATATTTTAGCTGGTTTTCAAAAACCAAGTTCAGGACAGATCAAACTTAATGCTGAAGTATTAACGACACCTGATGCTCGCCGTGCAGTGGTGTTCCAAGATCATGCGCTATTACCTTGGTTAAATGTCTCTGAAAATATCGGTTTTGCTTTACAACTAAAAGGTTTAAAAGAACAACATATTCATCAGCAAGTAGAATCCATCCTGAAGATAGTAGGTTTGAGCCATGTTGCACAAGCCAATATTTGGGAACTGTCAGGTGGTATGAAACAGCGCGTTGGTATTGCACGTGCCCTGATCAGCCATGCAGCCTTTATTTTATTAGATGAACCTTTTGCTGCGCTTGATGCATTCACCCGTGAAACCATGCAGCAGTTGGTGTTAGATTTATGGATTCAACAAAATAAATCTTTTTTCCTCATCACCCATGACATTGAAGAAGCGTTATTACTCAGCAATCAACTGGTATTGATGACAGCTCGTCCAGGCAAGATTGTTGAAACTTTAAAACTAGATTTTGCAGAGCGCTATAAGCAAGGCGAATCGATTCGAACAATTAAATCCGATCCAAAATTTATTCAATTACGTGAGCAATTGTTTGAGCGTTTGCGTGTACAGAAACAAGCAGGGTATGAGGTGACTGTATGACGGGACAAATAAAAAATACAGCCTATGGGCTAAGTGATACGGCAGAGTTAGCACAAATTGAGCCAAAACAATCAGCTTCAAGAGGAAATGCTGTAGGTGATTTTCTCGCTCGTCATCGTAGTTTGGTGCTGAGTTTATCGAGTGTTATCAGTGTGCTGGTGATCTGGTATTTGATCACTGCTTTAAAAATTGTTCCAAGTTTGTTTTTGCCAAGCCCACAAGCAGTATGGCAGAAGTTTCTTGAAGTCAGTCAACAAGGCTTTATGAAAGCGACTTTATGGCAACATTTAGCCGCCAGTATTTCTCGTGTCTTATTGGCTTTAGTTGCTGCAATTGCGATTGGTGTGCCTTTAGGTTTATGGATGGGCTTGAACAAATGGGTGCGTGCGGTACTTGATCCTTTGGTTGAGCTGTTACGTCCGATACCACCTCTAGCCTATTTGCCATTATTGGTGATTTGGTTTGGGATTGGTGAAACCACTAAAGTGCTTTTGATTTTCTTTTCAATCCTTGCACCAGTCATTATCAGTAGCACTCATGGCGTAATCAGTCATCAGCTCAATCGTGAGCGTGCAGCCTTATCTTTAGGCGCAAGCCAATCGCAAGTGTTTTGGCATGTGATTCTGCCGACGGCCTTACCGCATATCTTAACGGGTATTCGTATTGGTTTAGGTGTGGGCTGGTCGACTCTAGTGGCTTCGGAATTAGTTGCAGCCGATCGTGGTATTGGTTTTATGGTGCAGTCAGCAGCTCAATTCTTGATTACCGATACTGTGGTTCTCGGCATTATTGTTATTGCGATCGTTGCAGTGAGTTTTGAGTTGTTTTTGCGTTGGTTACAGAAGCAACTCTCTCCTTGGTATGGTCAACAGTTATAAGTGTGAGTAGTAGAAGATGACGTTAAATATTGAAGTTATTAAACCAACCATTGGTGCAATTATTCACGATGTTGATTTAAATACGGTTGATGAAAATACCACACAACAAATTCAACAGGCTTTGCTGGATCATCATGTAATTTTCTTTCGCAATCAGCAGCTTGCACCTCAGGCTCAAGCTGAACTTGCCCGTGGCTTTGGTTCTTTACATATTCATCCTATTTTCCCGACAGTAGAAAATGTGCCTGAAATTATTGTTTTAGACAGTTGGAAGCAAGATTTACGTGAAAACGAGCTTTGGCATACTGATGTGACTTTCAGTCAAAATCCGCCATTAGGGTGTGTCTTGCAAGCCATCAAGATTCCACCTGTAGGTGGTGATACATTGTGGTCGAGTGGGGTAGCCGCATTTGCTGCATTGGATCAAAGCTTGCAACAAAAGTTAAATGGTTTAACGGCTACACATGATATTCGTCAGTCTTTTCCGATTGAACGTTTTGCGCATAATGATGTTGAGCGTAAGAAATTGGAAGAAACCTTCAAACGTAATCCACCCGTTGTTCATCCTGTGGTGAGAACCCATCCTGTGACAGGACAGCCGATTTTGTTTGTGAGCGAAGGTTTCACCACACGTATTAATGAGCTAGAAGAATCAGAAAGTGCTGAGTTATTGCAATATCTATTCGCCCACGCGACTCATGAGCAGTTTCATTTACGTTGGCAATGGCAAGAAGGCGATGTGGCGATTTGGGATAACCGTTGTACACAGCATAAGGCTTTATTTGATTATGGTGATGCGCATCGGATTATGCATCGCGCCACAATCAATGGTGATGCACCGTTTTATCAAGCTGCAAGTTAATTAATAAATTTAAGAAATAAAAAAACCTTGTGCAAAATCACAAGGTTTTTTTTCGAAGCTTTGTTTATTACTGTTTGACGATCAACACAGGGATATGTGATTCGGTCAATACAGCACGTGCTACGCTACCGAGTAATAAACGTTTAACGCCAGTACGACCATGAGAACCCATAATAATTAAGTCAGCGCCGACTTCCTCTGCGACAAAGATAATCCCTTCGCTAGCAGGACCATGATGTATTTTGGTGGTTACTTGAATTCCATCACGGGTAAATGACTGAGCGATATCTTGCAACTGTGTTTTAGCATGCGCCTCTGCTTGCATAAAATGCTCTGTAATAGCGGGTGCAACTTGATAAAAATCTACGCCCACATAAGGATCAACTGCAACAACACTCAATACCGTGACCTTTGCCCCAGATAATTTAGCTAAAGACAGCGCATGCTCAACGGCTGCATAAGAAATTGGAGAGTCATCAACTGCAACTAAAATATTTTGATAAGACATATTTGCTCCTTATTGTTTATCGTTGTAAAAAGATAAAGTTATATTATGTTGATAGCATATTGAACGTCGTCTAGCAAATTAGACCATGATCAAAAATGTATGATAAAACTGAAAATATTGCTGCAATACAGTAAATTCCACAGCAAAATAGAGATATAACAAAATATCGGTATTTTTGTAATTTACTTTAAAACTCACATGACTGTTTGCTTCTTTTTATTAATCAAACTTTAACCTAAAGGAATCTCAGTGTTACTCAATTTAGAAGCATTTAAACAGCAGAAGTTTGATCAGGTTGCTGCGAAAATCATGGCTGATCCTGATCAATATCTGGGATTTGATTCTGTTTCGGATTTTTATAAAGCAGAATGGTTGGATGAGTTTCCGCAAGGTACGACGTGGTTTGCGACAGGCTTAGATGATGGGGCAGAGCAATTTTACGCCATCATAGAGTATGGGCGACACTATCTATATATCAGTCGAACTGAAAAGGTCACGGTAAAACTTGGCATGCGACATGACTACAATAAAAATAATTAATCCGAGCAGTCATCTATTTTAGAGTGAACAGCCTTTGCGATTTTTATCTCAATGCTATACTTCCGAGCAGAGATGAAATCCCAAATAAAACGAAACGGAAATTTTAAAATGGCGCATCAATTTACGGTTAATGAAACAATTCACGGTGTTTCAATTGAAGATTTTACACGATTAGTTGCTCAAACCTCATTGCATGAAGCGGTGTGTAAACGTATCCCTGGCGATAACCTCGAAATTATTGAATCAAATGTAAATGGTGACATTTATACTTTGCGTCGTGAATATAATCTTGACGTCAGCATTCCAGATGTTGCTAAAAAATTATTAAAAAATGCATTCCGCTTAAAACGTTCAGATATCACTAATCTTAAAAATCTAACTTCGACAGTAGAACTTAGCGCAAACCTTCCTTTAGAGGCAAAAGCTGAACGTAAAGTTACAGGTAATAGTGAAAAATTAGATATTTCATTGACTTGGAATGTGAAAGTGAAAGTACCTTTGATTGGCGGTATGCTTGAAAAGCACGCTGAAGGCGAAATTCGTAAATTTAGCCAACTTGAAATTGAAATCGTAGAAGATGAATTAAAGAAACAACTTTAATTTAAGCTGAAAATAAAACTCCCCTGAATCGACTGATCTAAAGAAGAAAGGTTTGATGAAGGGGAGTTTTTTTATTGTCTAGAAGCGTAGAAAATAAGGAACTATGGAAAGTATTAGCCCAATCATACTGATCATGGTTGTACTCTCAATAAAATAAGTAAATAGCATAAGCAATAAGCCACAGATCAGAGGCACAGTCATTTTCTGTCTCTTACCATATATAAAATAGCCTAAGCCAATTGAACTAAAAAGAACACCCAGATAAAGTGGTAGTGCATTCATGCCAATTCCATATGTTTTTTTAATAAGAAAATATTATGACAAGATTCTTAAATGAAAATGATAGAAGCCAAATTCATTATCCAATAGTATCAATCTAAGTTCGATTTAAAAATTATAAGGTTCTGTGATGAGTGTAATTTTGCCAGTAGCACAACGCGGTGAAGAGATTTTAAAAGTTAAAGCAGCTTTAGTCTCAGATGCAGAGTTTAATAGTGAATGGTTGTTGCAACTGGCTTCTGCGATGCATGCGACGATGTTGGAGCGTAATGGTGTTGGAATTGCTGCACCACAGGTTTATATCTCCAAGCGTGTGATTATCGTGGCATCTCGTCCCAATCCTCGTTATCCCGATGCGCCTGAGATGGATGCTGTGGTGATGGTTAATCCTGAGATTTTGGAGTTTTCTCAAGCGACTTGTTTGGGGGAAGAGGGATGTTTAAGTGTTCCTGATGAGCGTGGGCAAGTGCAACGAGCACAGATTATCAAAGTGCGTTATCACACTTTACAAGGTGAGGTGATTGAAACAACATTTGATGGTTTTCCTGCACGTATTGTGCAACATGAAGTTGATCATTTAGATGGTGTGTTGTTTGTAGAGCGTTTGAGTGCTTAGAAGTTAAATTAATAATGAAGCCTTACAATAAAAACTTAAAACTTCCATCACGGGATTTACGAAGTAACATGACTGATGCAGAACAATTGCTATGGTCAAGATTGCGCCGTAAACAGATTTTAGGGTTACAGTTCTATCGACAGAAATCTTTATTGACTTAAATTGTTGAATAGCTTCTAACACTAGGCAATAACACTGAGTTTACCGATCAGAAACTTGACTAAGACATAGCACCAATTTTCTGCTAGAACATTAACCAAAAGATGAAGGATTGAAATTTAAAGCGTATTCCAGTGCTGGAGCAGGATAACCCATCGCAGCTGAAAAGAAGAGGGAGGGTAAGTCTCTTTTTCTTGCTGTATGACAAAAATCCTGTCAAAATGCACTAATTAAAGTTATGAAAAGTATCGCAAAAAAGTCGAAGTGGAACGTGAATATTCACAAAAAAGCCATTCCAGTGCGTAGAATTCTAGAAAGACTTAATTAAGATATTGATACTAAATAAAAAACTTAAAATATTTCGAATAAGACGTAATATGTTAATTTTAGAAATATTTAAGTATGTGGAAAATACATAAAGAAGAAAGTTTTGATCTTGGATTTGCTATTGGCTATCTATTTTCAAAAGCAATTAATTTAAATGAGTTTAGACAAAGGATTGAACTGTGTATTAACAATTTACATCAAGAGGAAATACCACTTTACATGTTTGATCTTATAAATTTCGAAGACTCATTAGCGAAGATTCATTTAGTTATTGGATTTGTACCAAGCTCTGGGCTATCAAAAACAGAAGAAATAGCGTTAGAAGGTATTTCTTATTCAAGGGGAATAGATATTTTTGACCCTATTTCTACTTGAGAAAAATCCATGCAATGCCTAAAGAAAAATCCTCATGTATTAGAAAAATTTATGCAAACTTTTTCTTTTATAAATTTAATTTAACATAATGACTGTTTTGTTTTAAAATAAAAAAGGAAAAATTTTGAGTAAAATTAAAAATGTAAGTTTTAGAATTTTAATTGTGGTTTTAAGCCTATCCTTAGTGTCATGCTTGAGAACACCTTATAGTAGACCAAATGCATATTACATTTTTGATGCTGTTGCTAATAGTTCAGAAGGGATAATATTATTTAATAAAAATAAACGTAATCAAGCAATGATTTTTTATAAAAAATCATTGTCAGTTCTATATGAGGCTAATTTATTTTCTAAACTTGATTTTAATATTAGGGGGTGTTCTGAATATATAGAAATAACAAGATGTGTTTGGTCTGCAAACATTGTTTTAAGTAATGTAGAGGCCAGTTATTATGGAAATATATTATTTAATGATTATTGGGAAGTAGAAGATAAAGACGGATTGTTTTATATACGTTCTATGGATTCTGATAAGAGACTACAAAGATTATTAAATTCAAATCAACCCTATATTAAATTTTCTTATTCTGCATTAGATGGAAATACTGAGAACGTTGGTAAATTTGTATCGTAAGCGTCCGCTGAACCCCATGCCTATTTTTTAATTTGAGTTGGATTTCCAGCGATGTGGCAGTAATTCTTCTATTTGGGTCGCT
>NZ_MELG01000103.1:0-30743 GCF_001767535.1 Acinetobacter sp. GWC1_38_13
GATCTCACACTGTTGATTGATTGGAATGCTGTTTCAGAGGGTGAGATACAATTAACAATATTACAGAAAATGATTAAATCTGATGCCGCATTTTGGATTGCTTTTATTGTTCCATTTTTATATTCAAGCCTAAGTTATATTGTCCGATCTAAATCGGAGTCCAAAGTTTCGTGATCTCTTATCTTTTGTTATTTATTTCTGCTTTTGGTGCAGCGACATTATTGCCTCTACAGTCAGAGGCAGTCTTAATGACTTTACTGGTGCAGGGGCTTTCTAATCCATTTTATTTGATCTTAGTTGCGACTGTAGGCAATGTATTAGGTTCATGTGTGAACTGGTGGTTAGGGCTGAAAATTGAACATTTTAAAGATAAAAAATGGTTTCCTGTTTCTGAACAGCGTTTAGTACAAGCACAACAGATTTATCATAAATATGGTTTCTATTCTTTATTATTAAGCTGGACACCTGTCGTTGGAGATCCGATCACTTTAATTGCAGGATTGATGAAAGAAAATTTTTGGCGCTTTTTGCTGATCGTTACGATTGCCAAAGGTGGGCGTTATTTAACTTTATATGCTTTATATCTAGGCATTTTCTGAGGGTAGGGAAAGCTTGCTCGCTTTCCCTAAGTGTTCTAATGATCCGAACCTTTGGTGATATCGACTTTAAATAAATCAGTAGTTTTAAACCAACAATAAGTCACCACAGCAAGTGTCATACATCCGCCAAAAATGGTTGCAGTTATGGTTCCCATATACTTAGCGGCTAAACCAGATTCAAAAGCGCCGAGTTCATTGCTTGAAGAAACGAACATGCCATTAACCGCAGCAACACGACCTCGCATATTCTCAGGAGGGAAAATTTGTAAGACGGTTTGACGAACAACAACAGAAACACTATCACATGCACCCGTCATTGCAAGTGCAAATAGAGATAGCCAAATGTTATTTGAGTATGCAAATAGAATAGTAAAAATACCAAAACCAGCAACAGCGAATAACATATTTCGCCAAGCATGATGCGTTGGTGGAAATTTGGTTAAAACAATCATTGTTAACAACGCACCAATTGATGGAGCAGCACGTAAATATCCCAATCCTTCTGGACCGACCTTTAAAATATCCTCAGCAAATATAGGCAGAAGTGCAATTACCCCTCCAAATAATACTGAAATAAGATCTAATGATATGGCCCATAAGACAATTTTGGTTTTCCAAATAAAACGAAAACCGTCTGTCAGACTTTGAAGAACGTTCTCCGTTTCCATTTTTGGAAAAGTTCTTTTTTGAAGTAGGGTAATCAGAATAAAACAAGTCACTAACAATCCAGTGACTGCGAACAAGCTGGTCTCTCGCCCAAGAAATGCCAGCATAAATCCACCTAACATTGGACCGATAATCACGCCACTTTGCCAACCAATCGTCGTCCATGTTGCACCATTCGCATAAAGTTCACGTGGAATAAGAAATGGCTTGAGAGAGGTTGCTGAGGGATTGTAGAAACCTCGAATTGTTCCTAATGCAAAAATGACTGCGTAAATTCCCCATGACAAAGTTGAGACACTAATCTTTTCTAAACCATATAAATGGAAGAGTGCCCAGAGCACGAGTGGCAATGGTGCTGCAAAAAATAAACAGACCTTCATAATGGTTTGCTTATTGAGCTTATCTGCAAAATAACCACCCCATAAGGAAAGCGCAATAAATGGAATGGCTTCAGCTAAACCGATAAAACCTAATGTGAGTGGATCACGTGTGATTTGATATAGTGAATAAGCAACGATAATTTCTTGAATCAGAATTGCCAATGTTAAGCAGAATTGATTCAAGGTAACGATAGAGAAATCTCGATAGCGCAATGCAGCAAAAGCATCTTGTTGTGTATTCATTTCGAGTATTTATGATGGAATTGAAGCTATTATAAGCAAGTAATTAATGTAAGTTTCTCGTATTTTGAGAATTAATGATGGAAAATTTCGTTTGAGTAAAAGTCTTGCTCTTACTCAAAAAATGAGCATTTTACTTTTGTTTTATTCGCAGATGTTATATCATGCTGCCTTCCTTACCTGCAGGTCGATTTGCAATAGTGCAAACGCGCCGAACAGGTGCCTAAAAGAGGTTACTATGGCTAAGTTAAAAACTCGCCGTGGTGCAGCTAAACGCTTCAAAGCGACTGCAAACGGTTTCAAGCGCAAACAAGCATTCAAGCGCCACATTTTGACCAAAAAATCTGCTAAGCGTATCCGTCAATTGCGCGGTTGTGTAATGGTTCACGTAAGTGACGTTGCATCAGTTCGTGCTATGTGCCCATACATCTAAGGAGATTATAAATGGCTCGTGTAAAACGTGGTGTAGTGGCTCATCGTCGTCACAAAAAAATTCTTGCTCGCGCTAAAGGTTACTATGGTGCTCGTTCACGCGTTTACCGCGTAGCGTTCCAAGCGGTAATCAAAGCTGGTCAATACGCTTACCGTGACCGCCGTCAAAAGAAACGTCAATTCCGTGCTTTATGGATTGCGCGTATCAATGCTGGTGCTCGTCAAAACGGTTTGTCTTACAGCCGTATGATCGATGGCTTGAAAAAAGCTCAAGTGATCATCGACCGTCGCGTATTAGCTGACATCGCTATGCATGATGCAGTAGCATTTGCTGCTTTAGCTGAAAAAGCTAAAGGCGCATTAGCTGCATAAGCTTAGAGATTCAAAAGAAGGCCGCTTTTTAGCGGTCTTTTTTATGGTTTTAGGATTTAGCGGTCTTTTTTATGGTTTTAGGATTTAGTAATAGAGAATAATTAGAGATCAATAAAATCTCCTAAAATAATAGGAGTATTCAAAATTTATTTTTTCTACCCGTAAATTATTGCTCTAAGTAGTCTTGATTTTTCAACTTAAGTATTTGATTTAAATTATGAAAAACTATATTCTTTATTGCTAAATATTTTTAAATTTAGAAAAATTATCTTAATAATCAGTTCGCTTTTGCACGGTTTTTGCTTCTTTAACATTCATATACAAGTTGGGTGATCAACATTTACCTGAACAAGTTTTTGTGGAGGTTGAATTGCAAAGCAATCGAAAAGGTCAAATACGTACAGCTAACTTTGGAGATGCAGCTAAAATCGCTGAGATTCACGTGCAGTGCTGGAAAGAAACTTACGCAAATATTCTTAATCAAGAAATATTAGATCAATTAGATGCTCAGGAAAAATTGATATTATGGCAAGCAATCACAAGAAGTTTAGATCATCAATTGTTAGTGTATATTGAAGATCAAAAAATAAAGGGTTTTTTAGATGGATTTTTAAATCCTGAAAATAATGTGGCTGAAATTCGCGCTTTTTATCTTTTGCAGGACATCCAAAAACAAGGTGTTGGGCGTGAAATGTTTCAATGCTTTTACGACTATGTTGTTCTGAAAAGATATCAGTTTATTCGTTTAGAGGTTTTTAATAAGAACCCCAGTCGTTTCTTTTATGAAAAGATTGGAGCTGAATTGATTGGAGAAGCCGAACTTCCAGAGTTCGGCGAAGGAATAACGGAGCTAATTTATCAATGGGAAATTTAATATAATTAAAAGCTGTACGCTTTTATTAAAGCCCAAAATAATAAGCAACCAAACAAATAATGACTGTGAGAATAATTAATTTAATCACGCTAGAAGTTCCAACCTTGTGTGGATGAGCTTCATTGAACTGTTGTGGGATTTCCATAGTTCGGTCGATGATCTCTGGTTCATCCATGGTAAGTTGAGCTGTCTGATAATGATTTGCTGTTTTGACGATTAATTTAGCGAATAAATCCTCAGCCTTCTGTGAAAAATTACGAAGATTGATTTGTTCTTCAGGGCTGATGAGTTCACCAGAATCTGTATAAGGGTGCTTTTTTTGTTCTTCTAAGTAGTCAATAAGTGCTTGTGTTCGATGTAATAATTGATGAGCACAATCAGCTGGATAATCTGTTGGGATCAACGCCAAAAGTGTTTCATCAGGCTGATTATGATCTATTTCGTAGCCATAAAATGGGAAATCTTGTTGTTCAGGTTCTAAAAAGTATTCCGCATATTTGCTATTGAATAATTCGCGCTCTAAAAATTTTGAGACATCGTTCCAATTGATTTTCTGTAAATCAGTATCGATTTTTTTAGCGTATTTATCATTTAATTCATAGCGCCAAAATGTCTCTTCTCTTATTGTGTTTTTTTGAGAAAAAGGTATTTCAAACTCCTGATCAGTGTTAAACCATTCAGCGAGTTCATGTCCGCAAATCCAAGCGGTTTTTTTATTGGTTTGATGGCTTACAATAAAATGTGCGAATGGTAGAAGTTCGACATTAGGATTAGGATTTTGTTCGTCGTTGAGAATACTAGAAAGATGTAAGCTTAGTTTTTTGACGCCTTGTTTTTTCAAACCCTCAAGCCAAATTTGGAAATGTTGTGCCAGCAAATGTTGTGATAGTAGATCTCTGAAGATTAAGCAGTTTTTACTGAAAATAGGATGTTCGATCCAGCGATTAAAGTTTAGATTTCCTGCAAGAAATTCATTGCCATAGCTAACAAGTGTAAGTTGTTGTTTCCAGATTTGATCAAGCGCCATCGTTATTGTTTCTCATTGACGATACTCGTATCTTATACATTTTATTCAGATATTGATTATTTTTTTGCGAAAATTTATTGCACCACAGGCATTTGTTGTCCATTTGGGCATAAAGTTTAACGCTAAAAAGTACTCTATTTAAACAGTCCTTTATCTTCATAAACTAGGTAAAAAGCTGATAAACTATAGCGTTTTATTATATTTCTATAATTTGTTGCTTTGAGAGTTACTATGTCACTGGAAGCCCTGACCACTGAAGCGCTTGCTGCCATTGCAGCGGCTCAAGACCTTGCCGCACTCGACCAAGTTCGTGTGCAATTTACAGGGAAAAAAAGCCAGCTTGCAGAGCAGTCTAAAGCATTAGGAAAAATGGATCCTGAAGAGCGCAAAGTACAAGGTGCTGCGATTCATGCTGTTCGTGAGGCTATCAATGCTGCTTTGACTGAACGTCAGCAGACACTACAACAAGCTGAGTTGGCAAAAAAATTAGCAAGCGAAACGATTGATATCACTTTGCCTGGTCGCGGTCAGCGTATGGGAAGCATCCATCCTGTGACTCAAGTTCAGGAACGTATTTGTCAATTCTTTACCAAAGCCGGCTTTCAGGTTGCACATGGCCCAGAAGTTGAAGATGATTATCACAACTTTGAAGCCTTAAATATTCCAGGTCATCATCCAGCACGCGCGATGCATGATACTTTCTATTTCGATGCAACGCATTTACTTCGTACTCATACCTCGGGTGTACAAATTCGTACCATGGAAACGAGTCAGCCGCCAATTCGCATTGTGTGCCCTGGCCGTGTATATCGTTGTGACTCGGATCAAACGCATTCGCCGATGTTCCATCAGATCGAAGGTTTGTACGTTGCTGAAAACACCAGCTTTGCTGAGCTAAAAGGTCTATTGATTAATCTTCTGAATGAATTTTTCGAAAAAGATTTAAAAGTGCGTTTCCGTCCATCTTACTTCCCATTCACTGAACCAAGTGCTGAGGTGGATATTATGGATGAACGCGGTCGTTGGTTGGAAGTTTTAGGTTGTGGCATGGTACATCCAAATGTACTTCGTGCTTCTGGTATTGATCCTGATAAATACAAAGGTTTTGCTTTTGGTTTAGGGGTAGAGCGTTTTGCAATGTTGCGTTATGGCATCAATGACTTACGTATGTTCTACCAAAATGATGTGCGTTTTTTACGCCAGTTTGCCTAACAGTTTTTCAGGATTAAATAAGGTTTATACAGATGAAAATTAGTGAAAATTGGTTACGCACATGGGTGAACCCAGCGATTGATAGCGAAACCCTTTCTGATCAATTGACCATGCTTGGTCTGGAAGTCGATGAACTTGCACCTGTGGCAAAGCCATTTACAGGTGTCGTCATTGGAGAAGTACTCACTGTTGAACAACATCCTGATGCAGATCGCTTACGTGTTACGACTGTAAATATTGGCTCTGGTGATCCATTACAAATCGTTTGTGGTGCGCCAAATGTCAGTGTAGGAATGAAGGCACCTGTTGCAACCATTGGTGCAGTACTACCAGGCGATTTCAAAATTAAGAAAGGCAAGCTTCGTGGTATTGAATCACAAGGTATGCTATGTGGTGCTTCTGAAATCGATTTAGAAGACAAGATTGATGGCTTGTTAGAGCTTCCTGCTGATGCGCCTGTTGGCATGAATATCCGTGAATATTTAAAACTTGATGACAATGTGATTGACATCAGTATCACGCCAAACCGTGGTGATTGTTTTAGTATTCGTGGTATTGCACGTGAAATTGCAGTCATCAATCAATTGAATGTAAATGAACCTAAGATTCAATCAATAGCAGCAACAATTGCTGATGAGAAAATCGTTAATATCACAACTGAAGGTACACCGCGCTATTTAGGTCGTATCGTAAAAAATGTAAATGTTAAAGCTAAAACACCTGAATGGATGGAACAAGCCCTCGCTCGTTCAGGGATTCGCACACATAGTATTTTGGTTGATGTGACCAACTATGTATTGCTGGAGTTGGGTCAGCCGATGCATGCCTTTGATTTAGCAAAAATCGAAGGATCAATTCAAGTTCGCCAAGCACAGCCTCAAGAAAAATTGATGCTGTTGAATGATCAAGAAGTTGAATTGCAAGATGACATCATGGTCATTGCTGATGATCAAAAGGTTTTAGCGATTGCAGGTATTATGGGTGGCTTGGACTCATCAGTTACTGATGATACTCAAGACATTTTCCTTGAAAGTGCTTTCTTTGCACCTTTAGCAATTGCTGGTCGTGCGCGTCGTTTTGGCTTGCATACTGACTCATCTCAACGTTATGAGCGTGGTGTCGACTTCGAGTTACCAATGATGGCAATGCACCGTGCTTCTGAGCTTATTCAGGCTTTTGCTGGTGGAGAATTTGGCCCAATTACAGTAGCAGAGCAAGCTGAGTTATTACCAAAACGAGAAGCAATTCCACTGAAGCAATCACAAGTCGATCAGTTGCTGGGTTATGAAGTTGCTGGTGAGTTTATTGCTGATGCATTAGCTCGTTTGGGTTGTATGGTGGAAACTAGAGCTCAAGGTGAATGGAGTGTTGTTCCACCATCACATCGTTATGATATGGCAATCTATCAAGACCTGATTGAAGAAGTTGCACGTATTCACGGTTATGACAACATTCAAATCAGTTTGCCAAAAATTGATGTGAAATTAGAAAAATATCAGGATCGTTTCGAAGTCGCGCAGCTTCGTCAAACTGTTGCAACTTTAGGTTATCAAGAAGCGATTAGTTTTAGTTTTGCTGATGCAAAATTGGAAAAACAGTTAAATCCAAATGTACAACCTTTAATGCTTGCTAATCCGATTTCTAGTGATTTAGCGGCTATGCGTAGTACTTTATTATCAAGCTTGATTCCTTGTGTTCAATATAATTTAAACCGCCAACAGCAACGTGTACGCTTCTTTGAATTAGGTTTGCGTTTTGATTATCAAAATGCAAAAGATATTCATGATCTTAAACAGATCCCAACACTGGCATTGATTGCGGTGGGTTCACGTACTCCTGAGTCTTGGCATATCAAGCCGCAAGCGATGGACTTTTTTGACTTTAAAGGCGAAATAGAAGAGATATTAGCTGCTGGTCGTGTGAATGCTGATTATATTCGTACCGAAAGAGAGTGGTTACATCCTGGTCAATCTGCTGAAATATTGGTTGATGGCAAGTCAATTGGATATTTAGGGCGTTTGCACCCATCATTAGAAAATGTACTTGATTTAGGCATTACTTGGGTTGCGGAATTGGATCAACAGGCTGTTTTGCAATCTTATGTATCTAATTTTACAGAATTATCACGTTTTCCATCGGTTAGACGTGATATTGCGCTTTTAATCTCTGATAAGATTGAGGTAAGAGATATTCAGCAGTTAATCAAACAAACAGGTGGTGAGTTACTCGACTCAACTTGGTTATTTGATGTGTATACGGGGCAAGGGGTTGAACAGGGCAAGCGCTCATTGGCATTTGCTTTGTTATGGCAGCATCCGACTCGTACGCTTGAAGATGCTGAGATCAAATCTGGTATGGATAACATTATTCAAGTGTTGGAAGACACTTACCAAGCGACATTGAGGGCCTCATGACAGCATTAACAAAAGCAGAGATGGCGGACCATTTAAGTGAGCTTACTAGCTTAAATCGCCGAGAAGCAAAGCAAATGGTTGAGCTATTTTTTGATGAAATAAGCCAAGCCTTAATTGCGGGTGAACAAGTCAAACTTTCTGGATTCGGTAATTTTGAATTGCGTGATAAACGTGAACGTCCAGGGCGAAATCCTAAGACTGGCGAAGAAATTCCAATTTCTGCTCGTCGTGTAGTGACGTTTAGGGCGGGTCAGAAATTTAGGCAACGTGTTGGAAATGAGCAGATCGATTGATCTGCTTTTTTATATCTACTTTATTTAAAATTGAACATAAAAATATCAAGCATAAAAAAAGAGAACCGTAAGGTTCTCTTTTTTATAATCTAAAATTAGATTATTGAGCAGCAGAAGCAGCAACGTCAGAAGCAGCAACGTCAGAAGCAGCTTCAGCAACGTCAGAAGCAGCAGCAGCAACGTCAGAAGCAGCAACTTCAACAGCTTCAACAGCTTCAGAAGCAGCAGCTACAGCTTCAGAAGCAGCAGCGTTTGCATCAGTAGCAGCTTCTTCTTTCTTAGAGCAACCAACGAAAGCTAAAGTAGTAGCGATAGCAGCAACAACAGCAAATTTTTTGAATAACATGGCATCACTCTCATAAAATTGTGAGATTAAAAAAAACCTTAGCTAGTCTGTTTGTGCTTTTAATATTCCTAAACGCTTTTAGGTAACAACGCAGGGAGCAGCCTAACTGGTCTGTGGCTATCCTATCAAAGCAAATCATGAATTACTACTGTTCTGTCCAACAAAACGACAAAATTTGACAAAAATTGGCTATTTTTTGATAGAAAATAACTATTGATAATTGTTTTTTGATTGGTTTGTTGTATGTTTTCTGAGGCTGTATTTAATTATTTTTAGTAAAATCAATTGTTTGTATTTTTATTGGGGAATGCGATTTAAATGTAAAAAATATGTAATCTTGTCAACCAATTAAAAAAAGCCACCATTGAGGTGGCTTTTTTATGTTGCCGTTATGTTGATGCTTTGCGTTTCATTTGATCAAAGAAATCATCATTCGTCTTGGTTTCTTTCATTCGATCTAATAAAAATTCCATTGCGGCAAGCTCATCCATTGGATGTAATAATTTGCGTAGAATCCAGACTTTACGTAAGTTTTCTTCACCCATTAAGCGCTCTTCGCGACGAGTACCTGATTTCTTGATGTTCATTGCAGGGAATACACGTTTCTCTGCGATACGGCGATCAAGCGTAATCTCTTGGTTACCCGTACCTTTGAATTCTTCGTAAATGACATCATCCATCTTACTACCTGTTTCGATTAATGCGGTCGAAATGATTGTAAGTGAACCACCTTCCTCAATATTACGTGCAGCACCAAAGAAACGTTTTGGACGTTCTAATGCATGGGCATCTACACCACCTGTAAGTACCTTACCAGATGAAGGAATGACAGTATTATAAGCACGTGCAAGACGAGTAATTGAGTCAAGCAGAATCACAACATCCTTTTTATGCTCAACTAGACGTTTTGCTTTCTCAATCACCATTTCCGCAACTTGTACGTGACGAGCTGGTGCTTCATCGAAGGTCGAGGCAACCACTTCACCACGTACTGTACGTTCCATTTCCGTTACTTCTTCGGGACGTTCGTCAATAAGAAGAACAATCAGAAATACTTCTGGATTATTACGGACGATTGATTGAGCAATGTTTTGTAATAACATTGTTTTACCCGCTTTAGGCGGTGCAACAATGATTGAACGTTGACCTTTACCAATTGGTGCCACTAAATCTACTACACGTGCAGTGAGATCTTCAGTTGTACCATTGCCTAGTTCCATAACGAGTTGTTCAGTTGGGAACAATGGGGTGAGGTTTTCGAATAAAATCTTATTACGCGAGTTTTCTGGTGTGTCGTAGTTAATTTGATTTACTTTTAATAAAGCAAAATAACGTTCACCTTCTTTAGGTGGGCGAATTGTACCTGTAATGGTATCACCAGTACGAAGGTTGAAACGACGGATTTGTGATGGGCTCACATAAATATCATCTGGTCCAGCTAAATATGAACCAGCGGCTGAGCGAAGGAAACCAAAGCCATCAGAAAGGATTTCAAGAACACCATCACCAAAGATTTCTTCGCCATTCATGGCATGGCGCTTTAAAATGGCAAAAATAATATCTTGTTTACGGTTACGTGCCATGCCTTCAAGGCCCATAAACTCCGCAATTTTAATGAGTTCGCCAATGGGTTTTTTCTTGAGTTCAGTTAAGTTCATAAGTGGTCAGACAGAATGGAATAAGTGGAGGATAATGTTAGGGAAAGAATAAAAAATCGACCGCATACATACGTGCTGATGTAATTGTATTTACACAACCACAATTCAGTAGTCTGGTTCATTGTTTCAGAGAGAAATGTGAAAACAATTGTTATTGCCGAGCGGCGATCTTATGTTTGTGTCTTGTAAGAAGCGCGATGAAGTAGATTCCATTCAAAGCTTCTTGATCCAGTAATATAGGTTAAATCAAGGAAAATGTCAATTTATACGAGGAAATACGCTATTAGACTAATAACGTATTTCAAGTCGGATTCAATCTAAATAAAGTTAGACGTTTTGATCGATAAATGCAGCAAGTTTTGAGCGAGGAGCTGCGCCAACTTGTTGAGCAACAACTTCACCATTTTTGAACATTAATAGAGCTGGAATATTACGGATATTGTATTTCACAGCTGTTTCTTCACATGCAGTTACGTCGACTTTAACGATTTTTACTTTACCTGCATATTCGTTAGAAAGGTCTTCTAGGACAGGTGCAATTGCTTTACAAGGTGCACACCAACCAGCCCAAAAGTCTACAAGTACAGGAGTTTCAGCATCTAAAACATCTGCTTGGAAGTTTTCATCAGTTGTATTAACAATAGTCGCAGACATAAGGTTGCTCCAAAATTTAGAAATAAAGTGCGAATTCAATCATCTTCACGATGAATATTACATTGCTACTTTATTCAATGTAAGGGTTTGTTGCCATTATTCAAGTATCAAAATGAAAAGTCCAATGGATGCTCACGATGTTCACTATCGACTTATACAATCATTTATGTGTTAAAAAGAGAAAATCTGCTGCTTTTATTGCTTAAAATGACTTTAAAATTCTAAGCATGTGAATTACTCTAATGCGTGAATTGAGCATGGGTTTATATGAAGAATGTCTGATTTTCTGATTGATGAAGAATTACTTGCTGCGATTGATATGGGATCGAATAGTTTCCATTTGGCAATTGCTCGTGTAGATCACGGAGAGGTTAAGAAAGTTGCTTCAATGTCAGAAAAGGTTCAGTTGGCCGCTGGACTCGATGAAAATAAAAATTTAACTGAAGCTGCGCAACAGCGTGGTTTGGCTTGTCTAGCTCGATTCGTTGGGCGTTTAAGTTCTGTTCAACCTAATCGTTTAAGAATTGTGGCAACCAATGCGTTACGACAAGCTAAAAATGGTCACGAGTTTATTCAAAAAGCTGCTGAAATTTTACCAAAGCCAATTGAGATTATTGCTGGTCGTGAAGAGGCTCGTCTAATTTATTTAGGTGTTTCTCATACCATGGCAAATGGTGGCAGACGTTTAGTCGTTGACATCGGTGGTGGTTCAACAGAATTTATTATTGGTGAAGAGTTTGAGCCTTTGCATACTGAATCCTTGCAAATGGGTTGCGTTGCCTTTAGTAAGGCATATTTTGCAGATGGTGAGATTTCAACAAAAGCCTTTGATAAAGCGGTAGTTGCTGCGCGTAAAGAGCTTTCTGCAATCGCAAATACATATAAATCAGAAGGCTGGGATACAGTAGTCGGTTCCAGCGGGACGATTAAAGCTTGTCGCCAGATTTCTGTGAATCTAGGTTTAAGTGATGAGCAAGAAAATCTGACCCGTGAAGGTTTATATAAGTTAAAAGATCGTTTGTTAAAATTCAAACATGTCTCTGAAATTGATTTTGAAGGACTACGCGAAGATCGTCGAGCAGTTTTGCCAGCTGGTCTAGCAATTTTGTACGCTATTTTTGAAGTGATGAATATTGATAAATTGGCATATTCTGACGGTGCATTACGTGAAGGTGTGATGTATGACCTGTTAGGTCGATTTAAACATGAAGATATTCGTGACCGTAGTGTGCAAGCATTAATGGGACGTTACAACGCTGATCCTAAACAAGCCGAACGTGTAGTGAATACCGCGCAACAATTGTTTGATGGCGTTGCAGGCGCTTTAAATTTAACGACTGAAGACAGTGACTTACTACGTCGTGCAGCTTATTTACATGAAATTGGATTAGCGATTAGTCATGGTGGTTATCATCGTCATGGTGCATATTTATTGCAGCATTCTGATATCCCCGGTTTCTCTCAAATCGATCAAAATCACCTCTCTCATCTTGTATCGCACCATCGTCGTAAATTACGTGCAGATGCAAAAAATGATGTAATGAAGGTGGGTGGCAGCCATTTACTTTATTTGTGTTTGCTATTACGCCTCGCTGTTTTGCTGAACCATAGTCGTAGTGATCAGATGCTTCCTGCCATTGAACTGAGTGTTGTAAATGGTCAACAATGGCAACTCAGCGTTTCTGGCGATGCTAAACAATGGCCTTTATTGGTTGCTGATTTGCATGATGAGCAAGTGCAGTTTAAGAATTGGGACATTGAGTTAAATATTCAGTCAGACAATTTTGTTGATTAACAATACATCCTTGTTAGGGATTATCTACGACTTATGAAAAATAAAGCGACTCAGTCCAAGGCTTGGGCTACGGTTCAAATTGCGCGACATCCTGAACGCCCGCAATTTCTAGATTATGTTAGTGAAATCTTTACTGAATTTGATGCACTTCACGGTGACCGTTTGTATGGTGATGATGGCGCCATGATCGGTGGTCTTGCTCGTTTTGACGGACAACCCGTAATGGTAGTTGGTCAACATCGTGGACGTAGTACGCGTGAGAAGTTACAACATAACTTTGGTATGTGTAACCCAGAAGGCTATCGTAAATCACAACGTTTGCTAGATATGGCTGAGCGTTTTAATTTACCTGTATTTACTTTTGTCGATACCATGGGTGCTTATCCAGGTGTTGGTGCAGAAGAGCGTGGACAAGCAGAAGCGATTGCAACCAGTTTGGCTCAGCTTTCTAGTTTGAAAGTGCCAGTGATTGCGACTGTACTTGGTGAAGGTGGTTCAGGTGGTGCGCTAGGTATAGGTGTGGCAGATCGAGTAATTATGCTTTCACACAGTATTTATTCTGTGATTTCACCAGAAGGTTGTGCTTCTATTTTATGGAAAACTGCTGATAAAGCAGCGCAAGCGAGTGAAGCCTTAGCTCTGACTGCTGACAAATTGAAAGCGATTGGAATTGTGGAGTATGTTGTGGATGAAGGTGAGGGGGCACATTTGCAACCTGAGAAAGTCATGCATGATTTGAAAGATGTACTCAAACAAGCCTTAGAAGAATTGCAACCGATGGATGCTCAAGCACGATGCGAAGCACGTTATCAACGTTTAATGAAGTTTGGCAGCAGCAATTTAGGCATCGCGTCTTAGCACAAACACAGCATTTTTCTAAAGATACTCAATTCTTAATTGGGTGCAGCGGCGGCATGGATTCCATGCTGTTGTTGTATCTAATGTCCGAAATTTTCCCAAGTCAAACCCGTTCAATTTATGTTGATCATCAGTTGCAATCGAGCAGTACGGAGTGGGGATATTTAGTTCAGAAACAAGCTGAACAATTAAACATTCCTTGTGTGATCCAAAAAGTACATGTCGATGCAGGAAATCTTGAGCAGCAAGCACGTCATGCACGCTATCAAGCCTATATACAGCATTTAAAAAGTCATGAAATCTTGGTGTTAGCTCATCATCAACAAGACCAAGCTGAAACTCTACTATTGCGTTTATTTTCAGGTGCAGGTGTTAATGGTTTATCCGCCATGCAAGCATATGATGTCCGAAAAGATTTGACGATATGGCGACCTTTTTTAGAGCTCAGCCGACAGCAAATTGAGGAGTGGGCTAAACAAATTGGTTTTGACTATGTTGTCGATCCAACAAATCATGATACTCATTATGATCGGGCATGGTGTCGTGAAGAGTTATGGCCTGTATTAGAAAAGCGCTTCCCAAAAATGCAATCAGCTGTGTCACGAACGAGTTATCTGATGCAAGATGCCACAGAAATTTTAGATGATGTGCTGCAAAGTGATTGGAAATTATGTGCAACTGAGAATGAGCTGGATTTAACTCGCCTGTTGGAATTATCGGATGCACGCAAACGTCAATTGTTGTCCGCTTGGATAAAAGGCAAAGATCAATACCGCCCAAGTTATGACATGGTCAAACGACTTCAAGATGAAGTGATTTTTGCTAAGCCTGATGCACAAGCAACTTTACATATTAATTCTTATTATTATGTCCGCTACCAGAAAAAATTGTATCGTCTAACTCATGCAGAGCTGTACGCAGAAAAGCTTTTTCCAATTCAACCTATTATGAATCAATCTTACAACTTGGAAGAAATGATTCAAACTGCTTCAGGTAAGTTCAAAATATTGACGCAAGATATAGGTCTTTCCAAACAATTATTAAATAAAGATTTAAAATTGATTAAACGTCAAGGTGGTGAAAAAATTCATCTTTACGGGCGAATCGGGCATTGGCCACTGAAAAAAGCGATTCAAGAAGCACAGATTTTGCCTTGGTTCCGTCATACAATTCAAATATTAGTCGTGGAAAATGTTATGCTTGGGGTTTTTAGCCCTAAAGGGTTTTGGTTGGCTCAATCTGACTATATCGAGCAGGGAGGGTGGCAACCAAGTTTAGTTTCAGATTGTCGAGAAAATTCTCCTCAATCTTTTTCAAATGACGAGTAGGAAATGGCGACAGCATTGAATCAAAACATCTGTTTTATTGGCGGCGGTAACATGGCTCAGGCCTTGATCGGAGGATTACTTTCTCGTGGGCTGCCAACAACACGAATTACAGTTTCAGATCCAGTAGAACAAATTCGTCAAATATTAGAAGAAAAAGGAATTCAAACAACCACGGACAATGTTGAAGCAATTCAAAATGCAGATGTGGTCGTACTGGCGGTTAAGCCTCAAGTGTTAGCTACGGTTTTACAACCTTTAAAAGGTTTGCTATCCGATAAGCTGGTTATTTCCATTATTGCAGGCGCAGAAATTCAAACAATTTCAGAGCTGATTGGTGGAAGCCAGCGTATTGTGCGTGTAATGCCAAATACACCTGCTTTAGTACAAACAGGTGCGCACGGTATTTATGCTTCAGAAGCTGTTAATGCTCAAGATCGTAAGTTAACGAATCAAATTTTAGCTGCAACAGGTTTGACGATTTGGGTCGATAGCGAAGCTCAAATTGATGCTGTAACAGCGGTATCAGGTTCGGGACCTGCATATTTTTTCTATCTAATGGAAAGTATGATTCGAGCAGGAAAGAATTTGGGCTTAGATGAGAAAGTTGCAACAGCACTAACGTTGCAAACAGCATTGGGTGCAGCCCAAATGGCAATTACCAGCTCTAACTCACCATCAGAATTGCGTAAAAATGTGACATCTCCAAATGGTACGACTCAAGCTGCATTAGAGGTATTTGATCGTGCGCAGATTTCACAAAATATTCAAGCAGCGCTTGCGGCAGCTCAGAAACGTAGTCAAGAGCTTGCACAAGAGTTAAGTGAAAAGACTAAATCAGTTTAAGTAGGATAAGACAAGTATGGGTGCAAGTTCTGCGCTAATTTTTGGTGTTTTGATCAATGTCGCAATTTTATTGGTCTTTTTCCGTTTTTTAATGCAATTGGCAGCGGTTAGCCCTTATAACCCAGTTGTACTTTCAACTGTTAAAGCGACCAAAATTGTAGATATCCTAAGCCGTAGTTTGCCAACCGTAGGCAAAGGGCGCGTCAATTTGGCGGCAATTGCTTTATTGATTGTGCTTTATTTGTTGAAAATTTTCGGGTTGATGTATCTATCAGGGCAGATGCCCCATAGTGCTGTCTATCTTGTAATTACGACATTCGTGACGATGATTCAGGATTTGATTCGTTTCTGTCGCTACTTGATTTTTGCAACGATTATTTTGAGTTGGGTGGTGATGTTTACACAGTCACGCTCACCATATATCGAAGTTATTCAGGAACTCGCAGAACCTTTACTTGCGCCTTTCCGTCGTTTACTACCAAATATGGGGATGATTGATTTGTCACCAATTTTGGCTTTCTTGGCGTTGTATATTGCTGAGATTTTGATGAATGAAGCTGCAAAAGTTCTGTTGACTGGTCTTTGATCCGTTTGAAAATAAAAAAAGGATTGTGTCAACACAATCCTTTTTTTATATCTACAAATTAGTGTGCGGCATCCCAGTTTAGACCTTGTCCAACTTCCACCACAAAAGGTACGGAAATTTCTAATACAGACTGCATCACATCAGCAATTTGTTTTGAAAGTTCATCTGCAATTGACACATCAGCTTCAAAAACCAATTCATCGTGCACTTGCAGTAAAAGTTTAGCTTGATCTTTAGGCAAAATTTTATCAACGGCAATCATTGCAAGTTTGATGATATCTGCTGCACTTCCTTGTAAGGGGGCATTAATCGCCGCTCGTTCAGCTGCTTGCTTGATCATTTTATTTGTTGCCAAAATATCAGGTGTGTATAGACGACGACCTAAAATGGTTTCTACAAAACCTTGCTCACGAGCAATCTGACGTGTACGTTCCATATAATCCAATACACCAGGATAACGTTGGAAATAACGTGCAATATAGCTACGTGATTCTTCACGGGTGAAACCAAGTTGACGGGTTAAGCCGAACTCAGACATGCCGTAAAGCAACCCGAAGTTAACCGCTTTAGCTTGGCGACGTTGATCATTGGTTACGTCTTCAATAGCGATTCCCAATACTTCAGAGGCAGTACGACGATGAACATCCTGACCTTGTTGAAAAGCGTGTACTAGAGCATCATCTTGAGAAAAATGAGCCATTAAGCGCAGTTCAATCTGTGAATAGTCGGCTGCAAGTAGGACACGACCTTCGGGAGCGATAAATGCTTTGCGAATTTGGCGACCAATTGGTGTACGAATCGGGATGTTTTGCAGATTAGGATCAGTAGAAGATAAACGCCCTGTCGCAGTTAAAGCTTGATGATAGCTAGTATGTACACGATGGGTTGCATCATGTGATTGCTCAACTAATCGATCAGTATATGTATTTTTGAGTTTTGCCAAGCCGCGATGTTCTAAAATCACTTCCGCTAAAGGATGTTCGATTTTTTCAAGAATACTTTCACTGGTGCTGTATTGTCCCGTGGCAGTTTTCTTACCGCCTTTAATTCCCAACTTATCAAATAGAACCTCTCCGACCTGTTTAGGCGAGGCAATATTAAACGTTTCACCTGCAAGCTCAGTTGCTTGATTCTCTAATGTTTGCATGGTGTCGGAGAATTCTACACTGAGCTGATCTAAGAATTTATGATCAAGCTTGATTCCATCTTCTTCCATGCCTGTCAGTACTCGTGCAACAGGCATCTCAATATTGTGGAGAATATTAACAAGTTCAGGATGGCTTTTTAGTTTTGAAGAAAGTACTTCATACAAACGATAAGTGACGTGTGCATCCTCGGCTGCATAATGTGCTGCAACTTCGAGTTCAATCTGATTAAAGGTTTTTTGCTTAGCGCCTTTACCTGCAATTTGTTCGAAAGTAGTTGTCAGGTGGCTGAGATAAACACGTGCTACATCATCCATACCATGACGAGTTGCAGCAGCATTCAAAACATAGGACGCGAGCATAGTATCGAAGTACCAGCCTTGGATTGTGATACCGTGATTGGCAAAGATATGAGCATCATATTTTAAGTGATGACCAATTTTCTTGACTTGCTCATTTTCTAAAATTGGTTTGATTTGTGCTAAAACTTGTTCCCGATTGAGTTGTTCAGGAGCACCTTCATAATCATGAGCCAGAGGAACATAGTAAGCTTCATTGGCATCAAATGCGATTGAGAATCCAACCAGTTCAGCCACTCGATAGTCTAAGTTGGTGGTCTCTGTATCAATTGCAAAATGATCCGCTTGTTGCATACGTTGCAACAATAGCTCCCAGTCAGCTTGCTCTAGTACAGTATGATAAGTCGCTTCACCTAATTGATCATCTTGGCTTGAAAGATTTGCATGATCTTCTACCGCTATAGATTCTGTTTTTTGTTCGGCTTTGACAATACTTTGAGAGGTCTGTTGATAGACAGGCGTATTTGGATTATTAGGATGATCCAAAGATTGTAATTGGTTACGGAACTCAAGTTCTGTGTATAAGTGACGAAGTTGTTCGGTGTTCGGTTGACTCAATTTTAGATCATGCCAATCTAAAGCGAGATCGAGGTCACAGACGATACTTGCCAACTGGTGGTCAATTTTAATATTGTCTAAATTATCTTTGATATTCTGACTGAGTTTACCTTTGAGTTGATCCACGTTCGCAATAATATTATTGAGAGAACCATATTCTGTTAATAGTTTTGCCGCAGTCTTTGCGCCTACTCCTGGAACACCCATGATGCCATCGGATGCATCGCCCATGAGCGTAAGATAATCAATAATTTGATGAGGGTGTACGCCAAATTTCTCTAATACACCAGCCTCATCAAGCACACGTTCTTTAAAACTATCTTCAAGTTTGACATGTGGATTAACAAGTTGAGCCATATCCTTATCACCTGTCGAGATTAAGACATGATGACCTTCTGATAATGCTCGTTTTGTTAAGGTCCCAATAATATCATCCGCCTCTGCGCCAGGAAGGCTATATAACGGGATGCCGAGAGCTTTGATTAGGGCATGTAAATAAGGAATTTGTTCAGATAACTCCTCTGGCATGCTTGGACGATCACCCTTATATATGGGTGATAATTTATGGCGGAAAGTTGGTTCTGGAGTATCAAAAATAACAGCCATATGTGTTGGCTGGGTACGACGCATTAATTTTTGAATCGCCGAAATAGCACCACGAATTGCATTAGTATGTAGGCCAGTAGACGTCGTTAATGGCGGTAAAGCGTGAAAAGCACGAAATAGAAAATAAGACCCGTCAACCAAGACAAAAGGTGGCATTGCGCAAATCCTTATTATGAACTGCGAGCTATTTTACGTGAAAAAGCAGTCCATGTCCTTGTTAGGCGGAACGATGATGACGATCTATGTCGTTTAAAAATTGCAGTTATTTGTATGTAAAAATGACGGTTTATAGACTGATCAAGTAAGATACGATTAATAAAGCTGTAATCATTGATATAAGTCTATGTATAAAAAAGATAAACAGGGAATCGTGATTGTTTTAGTTGTGCTGACAGTATTACTAGCATCAGCGATTGCATTTAAATGGCAAGGCACTATTGTTGCTTCTGCGATTGGTTTAACTGTTGCTATTGTGCACATTCTTTCAGAAATTCACACTCGATTACGTCAACTTGAATATGATGCTCCAAGTTATTTTGCTCAATCAGCTACAATTGGTGCTCAGAAGATCGTGATTTATAGTGCTGCATTAGTCGCACTTTTTGCCTATGCAAATACATGGATGTGGTTGGCAGGCGGTGCATTGTTAGCGTTGTTACTTTGTCTTATTCAGACGATCAGTAGCTTTCAAACGCGGTTATTGCATTTAGAACAATATGGAAAAACAGACGTCCAAAATGATTTAAATAGTGTTTCTGCTCATATCAACAATGATTTAAATAGTGTTTCTGCTCATATCAACCAAGCTAATCAATTATCAACACCTAATCATTCTGTCTCTGAAAGTCAGGTGCAACATCCAGCTACATGGATGCAAGCAGAATCTTCATCATCAAACGAATACTCATTAACTCAGCCATCTCAGAAGCAATTATCGACATCATCTCAAACTGCATGGTGGCAACCTATCTTGCAATGGATGATTCATGGCAATCCAATTTTACGAATTGCTGTCGCTGTATTGATGGTTGGCGTCGTATTATTATTACGTTTCGCAAGTGAGCATTGGCAGTTAAGTTTAGGTGTAAAGCTTAGTTTTATTGCCCTTACAGGTACTGTGATCACAATCGCAGGATACTGGTTGCAACGAAAAAATCAGCTTTTTGCTGTTGCATTGCAGGGCGTCGGTCTTGCTATTGTGTTCCTCACATTGATTTTCTCACATCACTTTGCAGTGATTGCGAGTTTAAAAACAGCCAGTTTATTCTTTGTAATTTTATTATCAGTCACTGTTTATCTGAGTTTAAAACAACAGGCATTATATTTGGCCATGCTAGCGCTGACGATGGCTTATATTGCACCACTTGTCATACCTCAATCACATCCTGACGTGATTTTCTTATTTGGCTATTATTTTGTGATTAACCTTGCTGTTGCAGCCGTTAACTTTATTCAACCTTGGAAAATTCTGCATCAGATTGCCTTTTTTGCCACGCTCTTTATTGGTGGGGCTATGATTGGGCTTTATGGAGAGACTCAACAGTTCGACACCTTAGATTTAATTTTATGGTTGCATATCGGTTTGTTTATTTGGCTAAGTATTCGTTATAGCCAATTGATGCTGCGGGTACGTGATGAGGATTTATCAATAGAGAATAAAGCGAATCAAAAGGAACAGCGATTACAACCAATTTTAGATGTAGGTTTGATTTTTAGTGTTCCTGTATTGGGTTTCTCTCTACATGCTTATCTGATGCACAACTCTACTCAAGCACTGACTTGGGGTGCAGTTGCACTTGCGATTATTTATGGTGCTTTAAATATTTGGATTAAACAAAGGCATCCGCAGCTTTCTATTTTGGCTAAAAGCTTCTTTATTCTTGCAGTGGTATTTACGGCTTTGATATTTCCATTGGCAAAAGGAGCACATTGGACATCAACAGGTTGGGTCATTCAAGGAACAGCATTGATCGTTTGGGGGGTGACCGAGCGTTATCGTCTTAGTCGATATATCGGGGTTGCCTTAGTGCTATTGAGTTCTGTGGCACTTATTTTCCAAGTTTGGTCAAATGATGACTTCCCAATTTTGAGTACAGTGATTTTTGCACTTGCGCAATTCATATCAGCTTTCTATTTATTGCACTATCAAGAGGTCGAAAAATATTTTAGTGCGCGGATGCTAAGCGGTATTTTTTTAGCACTTGGTATGTATGCAGGATCAATTGCTGCGATAGAGTTTATGCATTGGCAAAATCAAGGCATGAATCCTTATTTGGCAATCGCAGCCGTTTTGTTGTTGTTATTTAGTTTTATGGTTCAGCTTAAGTCCAAAATCGAATGGGTTAATGTACAACTTATCTTGATCAGTGGATTACTTTTCTTAATTTATGGCGTAAGTTTTGCGGAGAATGTTTACTCCACAGGTGATTGGTTTACACCTCTAAGCCAATTTAGCGCCCTGACGACTACACTTGTGCTGACTATTTTGCTCATCAAGATGAAATCTTTCTCTTCATCGCTATATTCTTTGATCTGGTCTGCTTTACTTTGGTTAAGTTTAGCGGGTATTGGTATTACACTTTTTCCCAATATTGCTGTTATTGCATTGGCTGTTTTTCCTGCAATATACGCTGGCTGGTTATTTTTATCAAAAAATATGCTTTTATTGGATCAACAACCAGTGTGGGGGCTAACCTTATTTTGGTTACTTTTAATTTGTTTAGATTCATATTCTGCAACTCATTTTTATGTGCTTCCTTTATTTAACTTAACTGATTTTCTCTCTTTACTAATGTTTATTGGTTTGATCTGGGTGATTTATCATCATCATTTTGACGATGAGCATTCAGTAGAATGGGGATTTAAAGTCTCAACGATTTTAGTCGGTTTACTTGTATTAAGTAGCATCGTTGTACGCGCTATGCATCATTATGTTGGAACACCATTATGGGGGATAGAAATTTGGCGGAATGGCAATGTACAACTAAGTTTGACCTTATTATGGGTGATTTTAGCTTTTATTCTTATGACCTTTTCAAGCCGTCGTCATATTCGACAAATTTGGTTTGTTGGGGCTGCGTTGTTGGGGATCGTTGTGTTTAAGTTATTGTTATTAGATTTATCGCAAAGTGGTACTTTGACACGTGTTATTTCGTTTATTGGTTCAGGTGCAGTCATGCTTGTAATTGCATATCTTGCACCTTTACCACCTGCCCAAGAACAGTCTAAAGAATCTTCATCTATCTAACTTTATCTTCTTTTTTGAGCTCTTTTTGATGGGCATATTGATCGACCTCATCATCTTCTAAAGGGATGGGGCGATCAATTAAACCCATTTTAGGTACAGGGATTTCAATTTCATTTTCAAGGAAACCATTACGAACCCTTTCTTGCATTTCATCTCGGACTTTTAATGCATTTTCCTGACGACACCATACTGCAAACAACAGCTCAATTGAGGATTCACGAAATGCAGTTACTGTTACGGTTGGTTTAGGATCATCCATAACCAGTGGATATTTAGATGCAACATCCAATAGTACCTGTCTTACTTTAATAATGTCTTCGTGAAAATTAATCGCTAAGGTAATCGGAATACGCCGTATCGGGTATTTGGATAAATTCATGACAGGGGTGCGAATGAGCTGCTCATTTGGAAGCCGAATGTAGACATTGTCGAGCGTCAGAAGTTTGACCGATAAAAGATCGATAGAGATCACTTCACCTTCAATGGTTTGTCCTCGAATCAACGTAATCTGTATTGTATCGCCGACTTCAAAAGAACCTTCACCGATTAAGAATAGACCGCTGATTAAGTTTGTCGCTGAGGTTTGAGAGGCGAAACCTAGAGCAACAGTTAGTATCCCTGCTGCACCCAAGAAGACACTGAGTTTAAATCCAGCTTCTCTTAAACTGGTCATGATGAAGAGTAGGAAAATAAAGTAAAAAATACCTCTTCGCCATAACAGTCGTTGATGTGCATTAAACCGACTACCAATGGTGCGGATAAAGGTATTAGAAACTAGACGTGCAATTACAAAGCCGATTAAACATAAAATTAGGGCTACAGCAATTTCACTTAGTCTTTCAAAATTAATATTGGTAAATATGCTGGTGAAGCTAGATGCGACATCTTTTGGAATATTGGTATCAGCCATAGCAACTCCTTAAAAGAATGAATCAAACATATTAAATAAGTTGCTTCCAGGCGCACGTGGAGGATGTACGTAAATGACTTCACCTGCCTGAGTTGGTGTTTTGTTTTCAATACGAATACGTGCAGGATGTTCTGAACCCTCATAATACACCTTGATTTGAGACGTCCAGAGACGACCTGTGCCTTCACTATAGAATAAAGGTAGGGCAGGAACAGGAACATTCATACGATCAAATCGCAGTTGATGCTGACTTGTGTTATGAAACTCGATAGGTGTAACAGCTCTAAAGGCACGTGGCTTTAATAGATTTAGGTCAGTTCGTCCATCTACAGATGTTGCATAACAAATTTCACCATGCTGAGGATCTTTACCAAACCATGTGTCTTTCGGCTGAATCACAGGAATATCAAACAAAGGTTCACTTAAACCATCTACTAAGCCTGCAATCCATAACGGAGTACTGATATACAGCGTTCCGCGTTGACCAGCAGGAATATAAATCGGATCAACAGGTTTAATAACAACAGAGCGATCTGCCAAACGTGGCATTAAATGAAATGAGCTATTGGTTTTGTGAAACATATAGCGTTCAATTTTTGCAGGTTGAGGCATTGCAAATTCTGTATCAGACAAAACATGCCATTGTTGCTCGTAATCATGCTGACATTGTGGTCGATGATATTCTAAACGCCATTCTTTGATGCCTCTCGTTAGGCGAAAGAGCAGTGAACCAAATTGCCAAGCTTTGGCTTGTTGAATTTCAAATTGTTGTTCACCCCACCATCTCAATGTGTCAGAGTGAGGTGCTTTATATGGATTATTTTGAGACAAGGTGCAAAATTCCTTTGTGAGTATGCTAAACAGACTTCACGCTGTAATCTCCTTAGAGTACACTCAACTCTTCCTTTCATCATTATAAATTGTGATGCAAATACTTAAACAAATACAAATTCCATATAGTTTCGCCAAAAGGCATGGCGTTTTATTGCGCTATGAAGGCGATCAAGTTTTTATTGTACGACGCAAGGACACAGCGCGAATTGCATTACAAGAAGCACGTCGAATTTTGGGGAAAGCTGCGCATGATCAATTGTGTACAGATCAAGAGTTTCATGCACTACTCAGTTCCAGTTATGCAGGTGATACAGGTGAATCTCAGCAAGTTGCCGCTGGTTTAGAGGATCATCCTGATTTATTAAGTTTGGCTGATCAGGTGCCTGAAGCTGAAGATTTGATGGATCAAGAAGATGATGCACCTATTGTTCGTCTGATTAATGCGTTGTTATCCGAAGCGATTCGTGTCGGCGCATCTGATATTCATATTGAAGCATTTGAAAAAAAGTTGTCTGTTCGTTTACGTGTAGATGGTCAATTGCGAGAAATTGTTCAACCACGCCGTGAATTAGCTCCTTTGCTGGTCTCACGTATTAAAGTTATGGCAAAGTTGGACATTGCTGAAAAACGGATTCCACAAGATGGTCGTATTTCTTTGCGTTTAGCAGGACGTGAGGTCGATGTTCGGGTTTCTACTTTACCGTCATCTCATGGTGAGCGCGTGGTGATGCGTTTACTTGATAAGCAGGCGGGTCGTTTGAACATGACACACCTTGGCTTGATGCAAAATGATTATGAACGTTTAACTCAATTGGTTCATCGTCCACATGGCATCATTTTGGTCACTGGTCCAACGGGTTCAGGTAAAACGACAACCTTATATGCAGCCTTATCTGACTTGAATGATAATACGCGCAATATTTTGACGGCCGAAGATCCAATTGAATACCAACTAGAAGGGATTGGGCAGACACAGGTCAATACGAAAGTTGATATGACATTTGCTCGTGCGCTTAAGGCTATGTTGCGTCAAGATCCTGATGTTGTTATGGTGGGTGAGATTCGTGATCTTGAAACGGCAGAAATTGCGGTACAAGCTTCACTAACTGGTCACCTCGTTTTATCTACGTTACATACCAATACTGCAATTGGTGCGGTAACTCGTTTAAAAGATATGGGGATTGAACCATTCTTGCTTTCAAGTTCATTGATTGGTGTAATTGCACAGCGTTTAGTTCGAACATTATGTCCACATTGCGTAACTTGGCGAAAAGCAGATGATTTTGAACGACAGGTGTTTCAGCATCTCAAGGTAGATGAACACATGGAATTACCAGAACCACATGGTTGCGAGAAATGTTCACATGTTGGTTTTAGTGGGCGAACAGCGATTTATGAAATTGTACCAGTCGATGAGTCGATGCGTCGATTAATTCATGGTAATGCAGCCGAATATGAGTTGGAAAATCATGCTCGCCGTCATGCCGCATCGATTCGTGATGATGGCTTATTAAAAGTCTTGGCTGGTAAAACCACTTTAGAAGAAGTGCTACGTGTTACAAACGAAGCAGCTGAAGAATAATTTTCTATTCTTAATGAAAAACAGCATGATCAATCATGCTGTTTTTTTATTTTATATATCAATTTGTTACTATATTGAAATTCACATCAATATTGTTGCGTGTTGCATTTGAATACGGACATACGATGTGTGCTGCTGCTACAAGTTCCTCAGCCTCAGTTTGATCCATACCGATTAAATAGATATTCAAAGTCACTTCAATACCGAAGCCATTTGGAATCGGGCCAATACCAACTTCACCCTCAATATAAGCATCTGGAGTAATCTTTAATTTATCTCGGTTTGCTACAAACTTCATGGCACCTAAAAAACATGCAGAATAGCCTGCAGCAAAAAGTTGTTCTGGATTGGTTACTTCACCACCAGGACCGCCCATTTCTTTAGGTACGCCTAATTTAACATCTAAAACACCATCAGAAGATGTCGCACGACCATCACGACCACCTGTTGCTTTAGCTTTTGCTCGATAAACTACTTTTTCTAATGACATATTGAATAATCCTAGCTGACACAGTTTGGTATTATTCAATCCTGCATAAATGGATGATGAAAGCAAAGGAGAAAACGGTAAATTTAATGACGGCTTTGGTAAAGAAGTAAAAGATAAAATATCAAATTGAAAAGAGTATCTATCTATCAAATAGATGCAGCAAATCTACCAAAGCTCGATGATTTTTTTCATCAATTTTGCTCTAAAACGTGCGGTTGGATTATTTATATCATTTTGAGATTGTTGTTCATAAAAACTATGCCAAGCTTTAATCATATCTTGAGTAACACCTTTCTGTTTGATGATCACCACATCTTCACGCTCGATGTTATCTAGTCTTTGTCGAGCACCTTCAGCACCAGTCCCCCAACCAATAATCCAAAGACCAAAACTATTAAATGATAAATTTGATGGTGTAGGTAAGTGCTGAATGTCATTTGTTACTTCAACAGCATTAGCATAACTTGGTACCACATTAATGAATGTAGTTGCCCCTATAATCAACAAAATAGAAAAAAGTCTAAACATGGATACAGCTTAATTGGTGTTAAGAAAGAATTTTACAATAATCAAACTACATAAATATTATGGTTTGTTTGACTATCCTAAATTATGTTTATTAAATCATGAACCTAGGTGTGGAGGGGAGATAAAGCGTGACTAAAAAATTCAAAAACTAAAATTTCAATAATTAAAGTGAGACTTAGTAGGCAATTATTTTTCGATGTTGCATAAGTGGCATAGATAAGCGAATATTTTCTTGTTCAGCTTGATCGAAATCAGCGCTAATTAAACCATGCCCTTCGTAGTCGATTATTTGTAAAAGTTGTCCACGACTATTGGTTATACCCGAATGACCCCATGTTTGACGTTTTTCACCATGCCAACCCTGTTGTGCAGCACCTAATACAAAACATTGACTGTCCATAGCTCGTGCTTGTAGTAACAATTGCCAGTGCATTTGACCTGTTGTGTAAGTAAAAGCAGCAGGAGCAGATAAAATGTTTGCACCTTGTTGGCGTAAGGTTAGTGCGAGTTCTGGAAAGCGAAGATCATAACAAACCATTAATCCAATATGACCAAATGGAGTTTTTGCAACAACGACTTGATCACCTGGTTCAAAGAATTTTGATTCTTGATAGCCACCAACAGCATCACCAACTTGAACATCAAACAAATGGATTTTGTCATAACGAGCCTCAGTACCTTCAGGACTAATACATAAGCTTACGGTTCTGACGCGTCCATCAGTAATGACTGATCCATCTGGGCGAAAAGGGCACGGTAAAGTGCCAGCGATAATCCATATTTGATATCGGTGTGATAATTGTTCTAAACGTTGCTGAATGGTTTCAAATTGATTTGCAGTCTCACGTTGTTTTCCTGCAGCAAAACAAACAAAGTTTTCAGGAAAAACGATTAATTCGCCACCCTGAGCCTTACTTTGTTGAATTAATGACTCGATGACAAGGAAATTAGATTCAATGTCATCTTGTGAATTCATTTGAGCAACAGAAAGTAAGGTCATAAGTGTGCAGACTTAGTTATGAATTAAGCATTTTGTTGGTGTGTATCAAGATTTAGACAATCTTGCTCTTTTTGCAATTGCTTCACTAATGGTTCAAACATATTTTGATTGTTTTCATTCAAACGCATTAATGTTTTGTGTGCTTCTAATACAGTGTTGAGCATGGCGCTGTGAGTAACATGTTCTTCAGTTAGCTCAAGCGTGCAAACATTAGGATCACCACAGTAATTTAAAATCACAAAGACCTGACCCAAACCCATGCTATTGGCTAGAGTTGTAATATCTGGATTGGTTGACAGCATTACTGCTTGGATATGATGAACTTGTTTGAGTTTTAAGCCCAACTTTGCAAGTACACCTAATACAGTACTATCAATGAACGTTGTTTCAGTTAAATCAACGATTGCACCAACAACATTTTGCTGCTGTTCAATTTTGTTGAGTAATTTGTCTAGACTTATACAAGAATGTGCACGCACTTCGCCAATAAGCTTGAAAATATGCGTTCCGTTCAAACTTGCATATTCAACATGACCTGTTGACATATAAATGCCATTTTCAGAGAAAGGATATAAAATTATCCCATAGTGATATGGTAGACACAAGTGGTTGCATAGTTCTTTGTTTTTAAGTTATTGATAATTAAATTAATTCATTCGACATATGCTGAGTATAGCGATGTCATCTGCAACGTGTTCAGGAGCTTGGAATGAATTATTCTGAAGATGATCAACCAATTGGTTGAACTGATCATTCAAACCACCATCAAAGGGTTCAAGAGCACCATCTGAACATAAAATAAAACGTGCGTCAGGATTTAATTTACAAATGTGTTCTTCAACATCTAAATCCTCAGTGAGTCCCAAAGGGAAACTACTGGTTGTAAGAATTTGAGGTGCTTGATTAGGTTCAAAGATAATTGGAGGTGGGTAGTGCCCTGCACTAGACCATGTAATTTCATGAGTTTGTAGATTTAGAATACCTGCCACCATGGTGATATGTTTTTCAATATTCTCTTGAACTAACATTGCATTCAGTTTTTGAATGAGCTGGCGAGGCGTCTTGGAACGACCATGGAAAGCTGCCATCCATGAGGTTAGTAAACTACTTGTAACACCATGACCTGAAACATCAGCTAAATAAAACAGCACTTCATATTCATTGAGTTTCCAATAATCATACCAATCACCTGATAAATAGGCCGAAGGTTGAAAAAAAGACTCAACTTCATAATTGGGTAGAGTTATTGGGTTCGGTAGTAAACGTTTCTGTAATGCTGCTGCTGAAGGAAGATCACGGCTATCTTGATTTCGTTTGTATTGCGCATCAATTTTGAATAAAGCATGTATTGGATTTTTGGGTAAATTGTTCCAAATCCAACCGGCTAAAGCACCCATTTCCCAAGCTTGGGCTAATGCAGCACCTTCATCTTCAAATGCTAATACGATCGTCGGGAGCTTCCATTGATATTTCAAAAAGTCCTGCACATCGGCAATTGCAATGATTGTTTGATCATATAAGTCTAAATCATCAGCTTGAATGATCTGTAGACTGGGTAGCTCATTCAGAGCTTGATCTAAACAAGGTATTGAGCGCGATGGTTGAATGAAATACATAGATGAATAGCCGATCCTTTGTATGATCATTTTTTAATTCATCATAGATGAAATATGATGGAAAACATAGTATTACTCACATTTAAAATAGAGAGTAATACTTATGTCTATAAATATAGAAATACGAATTTACTGATTATCCGAAGATTCTTCACTATCTTCACTATCATCTACAAATGATACATCTGCAGAGTCGCCATGTTTTTCAGCAATTTGGAAAGCCTTTCTTTGTAGATAGAAATCTCGAATCATTGCATATTTATCGCCTTTTAAGCTTTCTTCAATATCCAAAACTTGAGCACGAGCATCTATAGCTTGTAACACATTTGTAGACCAATAAATTCCTTGTTGGTCGTCGAGCATATATTTTTGTGGGCGACCATAACGATCGATAGCTAAACCAAACCCATCACGAAAAGTACTAGGTCCGAAAAAAGGAAGCATTACATAAGGACCAGACGGGACGCCGTAATAGCCTAAAGTCACACCAAAGCTTTCCTCTTCGGTTGGTAATCCTAAACGACGTGCTGGGTCAGCAAAACCTAAGGTTGTTAAAGTATTTAAAGTAAAGCGTCCTAATGTTTTTGCTGCGCGAGATGGACGCCCTTGTATAAGTTGGTTGACGGCATTCCACGGCTCACCGAGGTTTTTGCGAAATTGACGGTAAGGACTTCGTACAGGTTCTGGTACTTTTTCAACGTATTGGATAGCTACTGGCTTAAGTACATATCGGTCTAATGTATCGTTGAAGGCAAAGATTTGGCGATTTAATGTTTGTAGAGGATCTTTAACCGCATCAGGTTGCGCTGCATTAGCGTTTACTTTCAAATCATCCTTGGTTATTTTTTTTAAATCTTTAATTGCTTGCAGAGTTGATGTTTTTTGTTGTGTATTTAATTGGTTTTCAATTGATTCAGTTACGACTGGGGATTGCTCAGATACATCTTGAGCTATTGCTGTATTAAATGCTCCAGCAGTTAACAACCCAAGCAAGAAAAAAATTGAGTAATGCATATAAGTCCTTAATCGCAGTCAGAGCGAAATTACAGTCATTAAAATGAATGCGCTAATTAAACGCAAAACATAGATAAAGTAAGTACAATTTATTTGTTCTACTATTATTAAAGCAAATTCGATCGAAAAATATAAGAAATATTGTGAATTTGGTTTAAAAATGTTCACTTGAAATAAAATCCTATTGAAGGGTGTTGCAACCATACTGAAATGCTGTAGAATGCACATCCATCGGCGGTGATGAGGATAAAAACTTGTTGAGAAACAAGGATTTGGC
>NZ_MELG01000104.1:0-78119 GCF_001767535.1 Acinetobacter sp. GWC1_38_13
GTCATGGGTACATTTAGATAAAAATGTTAAAGATCCAATTTCACGCGATAAACTACAGATCCAATCAACTGAAGATAAAAAAGAGTATCGTGCCGCTCCACCATTGGCTCGACCATTGTATCGCCCAGAACCGACACCACAAACACGCTCTGTTGAGAATGATTTTTCTGATTTACCAGGAACAAATTCCTCTGGTGAAGAACAAATTATTGTTCCAGCAAATAGACAACCACCTCCAATGAATAATGATTCACAAAACCCCGCGCCTAAAAAGGAAAGGGATGGAATTGAAAACCTAATTAATCAAATACAATAATTCATTCGAAGCCATCAATTTGATGGCTTCTTTCTTTTCTGAAATAAATAAATCTGAAAAGCAGCCGTAACCTCAAATTCATTTTGTTGCTCTAATTGTGCTCTACGCTCAGGATTTGCCTTATAAGCATAAGGAGTCATCGCAATAAGATTCTTCAAATCTTGTTGTTCCAATCGCAGTGACGCTTCTATAACCTGTGCTTGCTTTAAATCAAATTCATCATTTAACTGATCGACGAATTTTTGTGGTTCATGCAAATTCACTTGTTCAAATAATGCTTCTCGCAATGCAAACAAGTGCTTCGGTGCAGGCGTTACTACAATCAAATATCCTTCTGGTTTTAATACCCGCCCAATTTCACTTTGCGGGATGGGACTAAAAAGACTGCTACAAAAATCAATTACAGAGTCCCTCACTGGCAATGTAGCACCTGTGCCAACAACCCATGTGACTTTATTATTCAGTTTTGCAGCTCGTTGTACTGCTGTTTTTGCAATATCAACACCGATACAGACTTTTGCACAACCTTGCATTGCACTTGTGTAATAGCCTTCACCACACCCAATATCCAAAATAGAACTGGGCTGCAATGTTTGTAGCAACTCAACAACAGCGTTTTGAAGAGGTGCATAAAAACCTTTTTGCAAGAATTCACGTCTAGCCAAAACTGATTCTGCTGTATCCCCTGGGCTTTTACTATGTTTATGCTGTACCACATGCAAATTGACATAGCCTTGCTTAGCAACATCATAATGATGTCCATTTTCACATTGCCATGAGTTTTCAACCAAATCCAATGAGTGTCGACAGACAGGACACATCAGCAAACTCATTTATTTTCTCCAAAAAAAAAGCCGGTATCCACCAGCTTTTTTGTGAATTTTCGCTTAACGTAATTTTAACGTCATCAACCCTAATACAACGAGGAAAATCGTAATAATCCAGAAACGGATAACAACTTGCGTTTCTTTCCAACCTTGCTTTTCATAATGATGGTGTAAAGGTGCCATCAAGAACACACGCTTATTCCGCATGCGTAAGGATCCGATTTGTAAGAAAACTGAAACAGCTTCCATTACGAAAACACCACCCATAATAGCAAAAACAATTTCTTGTCGAACCATCACAGCGATTGTACCCAACATTGCACCTAGTGCTAATGCTCCTACATCACCCATAAAGACTTGTGCAGGGTGTGCATTATACCAAAGGAAAGCTAAGCCAGCACCGATCATTGCTGAACAGATCACCACGAGCTCTGAAGTATATTTTACATACGGAATATGCAAATAATTGGCAAAACGAATATCACCTGACAAATAAGCAAACACGCCTAAACCTGCAGCAACCATAACAACTGGCATAATCGCTAATCCATCTAAACCATCAGTTAGATTGACGGCATTCGACGCTCCATTGATGACCAAATAAGTAAATACGATGAATGCTAATCCAAAAGGAACAACTGAAAGTGGGATCGAAAGATTCTTAAAGAATGGAATAAGCAAATCCAGCATATTTGCTGTATGCACAACACTATCTTGTTGCTTTGCAATAACATACAACGCAACACCTGCTCCTAAAGATGCTACCGAAGTCCAAAAGAACTTCTTACGAGCAGGCAAACCAGCGTTATCTTTATAACGGATTTTAATCCAGTCATCAGCCCAACCAACAGCACCAAAAACAACCATGACACCTAGGACAATCCAAACATAAGGATTTGAAAGATCAGCCCACAATAGCGTACTAATTCCAATTGAAAGCAGAATCAGGATTCCCCCCATCGTTGGCGTACCCATTTTTTTAGCATGGTTTTCTGGAGCAAACGAGCTAACTGCCTGACCATATTTCAAAGCTTGTAGCTTGCGTATCATGATTGGTCCTAAAACCAAACCAATCATAAGCGCAGTTAACACGCTCAATAACGAGCGTAATGTTAAATAACGAACAACCTGAAATGAGCTGTTATAGCCCGCCAGTTGCTCAAATAACCATAACAACATTTAGATTTTCTCCATCAAATCAGCCATCAACGTTTCCATGTGGGTAAAACGAGACCCTTTAAAGAGGAAACTCATTGACTGGGGTTGATGTGTTTGAATTAACTGAATTAAAAATGGTAAAGCTTCTGCTTGTGTCGCAAAGGCGTGTAATTTTTCTGAGTGGGATGAACCTTGTAATGCGGCATTTGCATATTCACCCACTACAACAATTTGATCCAAGGCTAAAGCAGCTAAATCGCGACCTAAATCATGATGCTCTTGCCAACTACTATCACCTAACTCACCGATATCACCCATGACCATGACCTTGAGGCCTTGTTGTTGCAAAAGCACTTGGGCAGCAGCACGCATTGAAGTAGGATTCGCATTATAAGTGTCATCGATGAACAAATGGTTTTGATGTTGAATAAAATTCAAACGCCCTTTCGCACCCTGAGCCTGTTCCAAACCCTCTACGATATCATCTAGTTCGATACCAATTGCCAAAGCAAAGGCTGTAGCCGCCGTTGCATTTTGAACATTATGCTCACCAGCAAAAGGTAAATTAACTACACGCTGACCTTGTGGGGTATGTAAATTAAATCGAACAGATTGAGGCTTTAATTCGATCTCAGTCGCGTAAACATCACCACCTTGACCAAAGCTTAAATTTGAGTGTGCTTGAGCACTATTTCTAATGTTGGCAGTAAAATCATCAGCAGCAGGAACGATCGCTACTCCTTGAGGTAAAATGTGCGCATAGATCTCAGATTTAGCACGACAGATTCCTTCACGCCCTCCAAATTCACCTAAATGTGCAGTACCAATATTTAGGATTCCTGCGACATGAGGTTGAACCAAATTAGACGTATAATCAATCTCACCTTGGTGACTGGCACCTAATTCCATAACCGCGTATTGATGTTCTTTACGCAATTCAAGCAACATCATTGGAACGCCCAAATCGTTATTTAAATTACCACGTGTAATCAACGTCGGTGCCAAACGAGAGAGAATACTCCCGAGCATTTCCTTAGTTGTTGTCTTACCACTACTTCCAGTCAATGCGATCACTTTCAGATGTGCATTCTGTTTACGACGATAGGCTCCTAGATCACCCAAGGCTAAACGTGTATCTTTAACAACCAATTGCGCAATATCAACATCTATAGGACGTTCTACAATCGCAATTTGACAGCCTTGAGTCGCAACCTGAGCCACAAAATCATGAGCATCAAAACGCTCACCTTTCAGCGCAAGAAATACATCACCAACTTCTGCATGTCGTGAATCCGTCAAAATCCGCTTTATTGCACCTTGAGGAATATTGCCATGAAGCCATTCACCTTGAGTTGCTTCTTGTAATTGTTCTGGAGTCCAAGGCTCTAATGGAACTGTACTGGTTGTGGAGGTATGCATAATATTCCCTATTGCGCAGGATAAGCTGAATCTAAAACATGTGATTGTGCAGCGATTGCTGACTGTACTTCAACCACATCATCAAACCAATGTCTTACACCATCGATTTCTTGATAATTTTCATGTCCTTTACCCGCAATCACAACAATATCGCCTGCCTGTGCTTGCTTGACCACAAATTTAATTGCCTCACGGCGATCATGAATTTCATCTATTTGATGACCATCAAAATCAACACCATGCTTCATATCAGCAAAAATTTGTTCTGGATTCTCAGTTCGAGGATTATCTGAAGTCAGCACCACTGGATTGGCATGATCAAGGGCTGCCTGTGTCATCAGTGGGCGCTTTCCTCGATCTCTGTCTCCACCACAACCAAAAACAACCCAAAGTTGACCTGTGACGTGGCGTTTCAAAGTGGTCAACACTTGAATCAAAGCATCAGGTGTATGCGCATAATCCACCACAAATAAACGTTCATGGTCTTGGATCACCTGCATACGACCAGGTGCGCCTTTTAGTTCGGGTACAAATTTCACTAAGTCAGCAAGATCAAAACCTGCATACTCCGCAGCAATTAAGCTAGCTAAAAGATTTTCAACATTGAACTGACCCAGCAGTGGACTATTTACCGCATAACTTCCAACAGGGCTGATCAGCGTGAAACTTGCCCCACTCAGACGATACTGTAAATCAGCAATATGATAATCAGCAGAAGTTTGAGTTAAAGAATAAGTTAGAATTTTAGGTTGTGAAGGGTTGTTTTTTGCTGCTTTTAACATAATAGAAGCATATTGATCATCTAGATTAATCACGACCGCTTTTAAAGTAGCAAATTTAAATAGCAATGCTTTAGCTTCGGCATAAGCTTCTAAAGTGCCATGGTAATCCAAATGATCTCGACTCAAATTACTGTATACGGCAATTTCGATATCACAACCATTTAAACGACCTTGCTCTAAACCATGAGAACTCGCTTCAAGCGCAACAAATTTCGCACCTTGCTGCGCATAATCATGTAATGCAGTTTGCAACTGTAAGGCATCCAAGGTCGTATGTGTTGATGGTGTGAGATTAGGTAAAATCCCATTACCCGTCGTCCCCATAACAGCACACCCTAAACCTTGAGAACTAATTAACTCAGCCACCAAACGTGAAATTGTTGTTTTGCCATTTGTTCCCGTTACAGCAACGCCCCGTAATGCTTGTACAGGCTCACACGCTTGTAGATACTGCTTTTGCCATTCACCCATCAGATAACGTACTTGGGGACACACCCACTCATTCTTTAAGCCTAAAGCACTTTCGCTAATCACAGCCAACGCACCTGAATCTAGAGCTTTTTGGGCAAACTCAATGGTCTTTTCAGGCTGGCTATAGCTATTTAGTGCGATAAAGATCTGCCCAGAGGCGACCTTGCGGCTATCCAAACAAAAGCCATTGAATGGCTGTAAAACCCAAACCGCATCGATATTAACTGGGTGTATCTGCTGAAAAGTAATCGACATAATCTACCTACGGATTGGATTTTGAGGAGTATCAAGAGGTTTATCTAAAGGAACATTTAATAAGCGCAATGACTCTTGCATGATTCGAGCAAAAACAGGAGCAGCTACAAGACCACCATAATAGCGTCCCTGTGGATTCTCAACGACAATAATCATAGCAAGCCGAGGATCACTGACTGGTGCAACACCTGCAAACAAGGCACGATATTCATTATTGGAATAGCCTTTACGGTCTGCACGTAATTTATGTGCTGTACCTGTTTTACCACCAACACGATATCCTGGAATGTTGGCTTGTAATGCAGTACCACCTGGCATCGTCACCTGCTCTAACATCAACAAAACTTGATCTGCAATTTTAGGATCAAGCACCTGTTTTCCTTCAGGTGCTTTATCTAACTTACGCAGACTGAGTGGCATTTCAACCCCATGATTTGCCAACATTGCATAGCCTTGAGCTAACTGCAAAATAGTCGCATTCAATCCGTAACCATAAGCCATGGTTCCTAATTGAGAAGGATTTAATTTATCTCCAGAATAAAGTAAACCAGCACTCTCACCAGGGAATTTAACGTCAGAACGATGACCAAATCCAACACGACGGAAGAATGAAGGTAGAGCGTCTTTAGGCAGAGATAGCGCTAATTTTGCGGAACCAACGTTAGAAGATTTAACAATAATACCTGTCAGTGTTAAAGCACCATAATTATGGGTATCACGAATGGTATGCCAACCTAAACGCATGGTTCCTGGCGCAGTATTTACAATCGTATTTGGTGTGTATTTACCACTTTCTAATGCTGCGGCAACCGTAAAAGGTTTCATCGTTGAACCCGGTTCGAACATATCGATCGCACCACGGTTACGCATCGCATCTTTATTGGCTAAACCATTTTTATCATTCGGGTTATAAGACGGCCAACTGGTCATTGCCAAGATTTCACCCGTTTTTACATCTACAGCGATTGCCGTCGCAGAACGTGCATTATTGGCAACACCTGCTGCAGTCAATTCTCGATACATGATGTACTGTAGGCGAGAGTCGATGCTTAGTGTGATATTTTCACCTGACTCAACTTCTTTGATAACTTCTGAAACTTTTAAGCGATTACCTTTTTTATCACGGATGATTTTCTGCTCACCGTCCATTCCAGATAATTGCTTATTCAATTGCATCTCTAAGCCTTCAATCCCTTTACCTTCACTATTGGTTAAACCAATAATTTGCGCATTGGGTTGAGGTTGTGGATAGTAACGCTTATAACTTTTCTCAGCATAAACACCCTGAAAGTTACGTTTAACAATTAAATCAGCTTGTTGAGGCGGAATTTCTTTTTGTAGAACTAAATAGCGTGAACGAGGTCGATCATTCATCTGCTTTCTTAAATCTTTACGATCAATACCAACAGCGTCTGCTAATTCGTCTAAATTTAAGTTTTTATCAGGTAGCTGGCGTTTGAGTTTACGATTAGTTGGGTCTTTTTGGAGTTCAGCTGTAATTTCATCATAAAGATGCTTCGCCTCCCAATAATCACGTGGATCAATCACAATTTTCATGATGGGTGTGCTAATCGCCAAAGGCACACCATGACGATCACTAATTACACCTCGCATTGCCTCTAGGCGTTCAGTCCGCAAAATATTTGCATTGGCTTTATTTTGTAAAAAGTCTTTATTAACGACCTGCACATAAAATGCACGCGCAACCAAGACAACAAAGCACAGTAGCACCGTTCCCCAAAGCAGGTAAAAGCGCCACATATCCAAAGCTAAAGTTGGCTTTTCTGAGATAGACTGCTGTTTTTTACGTATTGGTTTACTTCGCTTATCTGCCATACAGCATGCCTTATTTATCTTGCTTTGTAGTCATAGGTAAAGAAATCACAACGGTTTGCGCAGCTGGAGGTGAAAACATACGCAATTGCGTTACTGCACGTGAACCAATCTGTGCAGTTGCACCAAAGGTTTGTTGCTCGATCAGCAAACGCCCCCATTCAGCATTTAAATCGTCTCTTTCACGCATATAAGCACTCAGGTCACGATAATCATGTCGATATTCGAACACCTGAAATACCACCATCATGGCGCTGATAAATACTGATGCAACTAACACCGCATAAACAACAACTTTTTTTAGACCTTTTTTGGTGTTCGATACAACTTCGTCATCATTTTTGTTGTTCATTGTTAGCCTTTCTTTTCTAAGCGCTCTGCCACGCGCAACCAAGCACTACGCGAACGAGGATTTGCTTTTACTTCTGCTTCACTCGCACGAATTCGAGAAACCTTCTTCAAACGACGGGTATCAATCTGAGCTTGAGGCATACCCCAGCCCGTATCCTCCGCTAAAGTAGATTCTTTTTGGATAAACTGCTTAATTAAGCGGTCTTCTAAAGAATGGAAGCTAATCACAGCCAACTGTCCTTTAGGTTTGAGTAATTCTACAGCTTGCGGCAAAAATATCTCAATATCTTCTAGTTCTTTGTTAATTGCGATACGGATTGCCTGAAAAGTCCGTGTTGCAGGATGCTTATGCTTCTCCCATTTAGGATGCGCAGTTTTCACCAATTCGGCTAATTGTGCAGTAGTTGTAAGCTCTCCTGCTTGTTTAATCGCTTTAGCAATACGGCGGCTATAACGCTCTTCACCATATTGATAAATAATATTCGCTAATTTTTCTTCTTCAATTTCTAGTAACCACTCGGCTGCTGTAGGACCCTTTGAATTATCCATACGCATATCCAATGGTCCATTTTGCATAAAACTGAAGCCACGCTCTGCTTGATCTAACTGAGGAGAAGAGACTCCAAGATCTGCCATAACGCCATCGACTTCAGTAATCCCAATATTCGCTAATTCAGATTGAAGATCAGCAAAACTGGCATGAATAATTTTAAAACGTGGATCTTCTTGTTCTAATTGCGCAGCAACTTCTAGCGCTTGAGGATCTTTATCAAATGCATAAACTCGTGCATTTTGATCTAATTTAGAAAGCAAAAGTTTAGTATGACCACCTCGACCGAACGTGGCATCAACATAAATGCCAGTATCGCGACCTGCCAATACGCCATCAACGGTTTCATGAAGTAAGACAGAAATATGCGACATAAGAAATGAATCAACAGCTAAAAATGTAACTGCACATTATCACCTTGTTTTATGCTAGTACCAAACGACTTTTTGTAGAGAATTCTTAACTTTCCATAGATAAAACCGTTTTCTTGTCATTTTTCATCCAATAAAAAAGCAAATACACGACATATTTGCTTTTCACGACTAACTAGAGAGCTGATATAACTTTATTGAGCTAAGGTTTCTCAGCATAAATCTGATCAAAAATCGCCCCATTCACAAAATGAGTTTTTTGCGCCTTTGCCCAACCTCCAAACACATCCTGAATATTAAATAATTTGATCTTTGGAAACTGTTTTGCATATTTCGTAGCGACCTGTGGATTTCTCGGGCGGAAATAATGTTTTGCAGCTAACTCTTGTCCTAGGGGTGAATAAAGGAAATTGAGATATCCACGCGCCAAATTACGATTACCATCCTTTTCCACCGTTTTATCAACGATCGCAACTGAAGGTTCCGCCAAGATCGAAATAGATGGATAAACAATTTCGAATTTGTCTTTGCCTAACCCTTGTGTCGCTAAAAGTGCTTCATTTTCCCATGATAACAATACATCTCCAATTCCACGCTCTGCGAAGGTTGTTAATGAGCCTCGAGCACCAGAGTCTAAAACTTTGACATTTTGATAAAGTTTTTTTACCAACTCACGAGCTTTGGCATCATTTCCATTTGGCTGTTTTAAAGCATATCCCCAAGCAGATAAATAAATCCAACGTGAAGCACCACCAGTTTTAGGATTTGGAGTGATGATTTCGACTCCTTCTCGGGTCAAATCATTCCAATCACGAATATTTTTGGGATTACCCTTTCGGACTAAAAAAACAACAGTTGAGGTATAAGGTGCAGAATTATTTTTAAACTGTTTCTGCCAATCTTTACGAATTAATCCTGCATTCGCAATCTCATCGATATCATTAGCTAATGCCAAAGTTACAACATCGGCCTGTAAGCCATCAATCACAGAGCGTGCTTGCTTGCCCGATCCACCATGTGATTGCTTAAATTCGACTTCCTGCCCTGTTTTACTTTTCCAGTATTTGCCAAAAGCTTGATTATATTCTTGATAAAATTCACGTGTTGGATCATAAGACACATTCAAGAAAGAAGTTGCTGCATGGGCACTCCCCCATAATCCAAATATAAATGCAACTGATGTGAATACACGCTTCATATTTATAACAACCTTATTTTTACTATTTATAGCACTATATTTTAATAAATATATTTTACAATCAATCAGTTATAATGTTTTCTTCTTTATTATTCAGTTTTTAATCTAAATCATTTTGATCCATACATCTAGATGAGGAATCGTATTAGCTTATTTAAAATTGAACGTTCTTCACGTTTTCTACATATTTGCTTGCTAAATTTGACTTGCAAACAAACTAGCCACAAGGCTATAAATATTGAGTAGAAATTTACTGGAAGCTTATCTTTTTTGTGAAAAGTGTGACGTAGTTCTACTTTTTTATTAAGATTTATGTTTGAATCGTATCATTAAAGCAATAGTATAGTTGTTTAGTTAGTCTTGTAGACTCGGAAGTAATAAGGGAATGTTAGCAATGCGAGCATTAAAATTGAAAAAAATGATATGCTTAAGCCTATTTTTAGCTTGTTCAGTACAAATGGGACACACTGCTGCTATCAAAGAAAGCAACAACATAAAAACTGTAGACAAATCTTCTTCTTTAATTGTCAAAGCACTAGATCAGCAAAAACGTAATACATCGATGATCCCGTCGAGCAATGATGAACTTAAAATGTTGAATACGATTCGTACAACACCAACGCAAAACTTCTTTGCTACACAGCACGAACGTTTTTCACGCTTTGTCCAAACCATTTTCCAACCGCATAATTCTTAATTCTTTAAATATGTAACCCCTAACATGTTTAAATGCGCCTAGTCATTCCGTGACTAGGCTTTTTCGTTATAATAGTTTCAATTCTAATTTTAAATTCGATCACTTATGAAAGTCCGTACTCGTATTGCTCCCTCTCCTACTGGTTTCCCTCATGTAGGAACTGCATATATCGCTCTCTTTAACCTATGCTTTGCGAAACAGCATGGCGGTGAGTTTATTTTACGCATCGAAGATACGGATCAACTTCGTTCAACCCCAGAATCTGAAAAAATGATTTTAGATTCTTTACGTTGGCTTGGACTTAACTGGTCAGAAGGTCCTGATGTTGGTGGACCACATGCACCGTATCGCCAATCAGAACGTATGGGTATCTACAAACAATACGCACTTGAATTAGTGGAAAAAGGTCATGCTTTTTACTGTTTTGCGACAGCAGAAGAACTCGACCAAATGCGTGCTGAACAACAAGCACGTGGTGAAACACCTAAATATGATGGACGTGGCTTAAAATTAACTCAAGAAGAAGTACAACGTCGTCTTGCAGCTGGTGAACCTCATGTCATTCGCATGAAAGTTCCAGAAGAGGGTGTCTGTAAAATCAATGACCTATTACGTGGTGAAGTTGAAATTCCTTGGGCACAAGTAGACATGCAAGTGCTATTGAAAACTGATGGCTTACCAACCTACCACCTTGCAAATGTTGTTGATGACCATTTAATGGAAATCACTCACGTTTTACGTGGTGAGGAATGGCTACCATCTGCACCTAAGCACCAATTGCTTTACCAATACTTTGGTTGGGACATGCCAACGCTTTGTCACATGCCTTTACTTCGTAATCCAGACAAGTCAAAGCTCTCTAAACGTAAAAATCCAACATCTATCAACTACTATCGTGACATTGGTGTATTGCCAGAGGCGTTGCTCAACTATTTAGGGCGCATGGGTTGGTCTATGCCTGACGAACGCGAAGTCTTTACACTACAAGACATGATTGAAAACTTTGATGTGCAGCGTGTTTCACTTGGCGGACCAATTTTTGATGTAGAAAAACTCAATTGGCTTAATGGTCAATGGATCAAATCATTAACACCAGGACAACTCCTCGATCGTTTGTTGACATGGAAGTCTGATCGCCAAACACTTGAAGATATTGCAGCGGCGATTCAACCACGTATTAATCTTTTGTCTGAAGCTGTTAATTGGGCAGGTTTCTATTTTAACCATATGCCTCAAATCAACAAAGAGCAGTTTGAAAGCAAGAAATTGACAGAAGAACAAGTTCGTCAAAGCCTGCAATTTGCGATTTGGCGCTTAGAAAGCCAGTTCACATGGAACAATGAAACTGTCAGTCAAATTTTGATGGATTTGGCAAATCAAATGGAAATCAAACTACGTGATTTCATGCCTGCTTTCTTTATCGCAATAGCAGGCTCAACAAGTTCTACGCCTGTAATGCAAGCAATGGTGACTTTGGGTCCAGATTTAACTTTTGCTCGACTACGCCATGCTCTAGAGATCGTAGGTGCGCCTAGCAAGAAAGAACTGAAAGTGTGGGAAAAGTTAAATGAATCACTAAAATTGCCGAAAAATGATGCAAATAGTGAGACTTAAGTCCGTTTAATCATTGACGTGTGAGCGTAATCCACCTAATATTGCGCTCACACAAACTGGGGTCATAGCTCAGTTGGTAGAGCGCTACAATGGCATTGTAGAGGTCAGCAGTTCGATCCTGCTTGGCTCCACCAAACATTTTGTGTTGCCTCATCTGTCCCTATCGTCTAGAGGCCTAGGACATCGCCCTTTCACGGCGGTAACCGGGGTTCGAATCCCCGTAGGGACGCCAAATTCTTTTATCTAATAATTATATTTTTCTCTCAATCTTTCTCTTATTCAGATTGCACATTTCATAATTTTCCATAAAATAGCCGCTTCTCTATGCGTGGACAAATTGTCGTATGCAATCTTCCAACTCAAATTCGAATTCAGAATCAAAAACATTAAAACGTTCGATGAGCACGCGCCATTTAGTCATGCTATCTCTTGGCGGTGCAATTGGTACGGGCTTGTTTTTGGGTTCTGGTGAAGTAATCGCCCAAACTGGACCAATAGGTGCAATTATCGCCTACGTTTTGGGTGGATTGATCGCCTATATGGTGATGTTGTGCTTAGGTGAACTTGCAGTACATATGCCTGTCGCAGGATCATTTGGCGCATACGCTCAAAAATATATTGGTCCAGGCACAGGTTATATGATCTCATGGGTCTACTGGCTGACATGGACAGCAACATTAGGCACAGAATTTACTGCCGCAGCACTACTAATGCAAGAATGGTTTCCTCATATTTCTATGTGGATATGGACGATTATCTTTGCCGTAACTATTTTTGGACTCAACATGAGTTCAACACGCATTTTTGCTGAATCAGAATTTTGGCTGGCTTTAGTAAAAGTTGTTACAGTAATTGCCTTTATTCTTCTTGGTCTGCTGGCAATTTTTGGTTTAATCCCATTTAAAGGTTCTGAATCAGCACCTTTATTTCACAACTTAACTGCTCACGGTTGGTTCCCAGAAGGTCTTTTACCAATTTTCACCACGATGTTAATTGTGAATTTTGCCTTTTCAGGTACAGAACTGATCGGTGTCGCTGCTGGTGAAACAAAAGATCCTGCGGTGAATGTACCTAAAGCTATTAATGCGGCAATTTGGCGTCTGCTAATTTTCTTTGTTGGTACAATTATTGTAATCAGCGCATTATTACCATTCCAAATTGCAGGATTGGGTGGTGAAGGTGTCAGTAGCAGTCCTTTTGTTACCGTATTCAACTATATTGGCATTCCTTACGCAGATGACATTATTCGATTTGTCATTATCACTGCCCTTCTTTCTGCAGCAAACTCAGGTTTGTATGCAGCCTCTCGTATGATGTGGTCTTTGTCTGATCAACGTCAATTACCGAGAGTTTTTTCTAAACTGTCTAAAAGTGGCACGCCAATTATTGCACTTATCGTGACGATGTTTGGTGCTCTACCAGGATTATTATCTGAACATTTTGCACCTGAAACGATCTTTAAAAATCTACTTGGAATCGCTGCATTTACGATGGTGATCGTGTGGATGAGTATCTGCTGGAGTCAATTTAATTTTAGACGCCAATGGTATAAAGCTGGATACACAGCAAAAGATTTAAAATTTGCTGCTCCTCTTTATCCTATCGTTCCTATTTTAGGTTTTGTGTTCTGTTTCATTACTGGTTTAAGTATGGCAGCAGATCCTGAAATGCAGGCGGGCTTTATTGGTTGTTTATTATTCATTGCGGCATGTTACTTAAGTCACTACGTCTTTTATCGTGATCAAAAATAAGACGACAAACAAAAATGCAGCTTAAATAAGCTGCATTTTTTATTTAGGTATAAAAATCATCATCTAAATCGCATTTTATCTCTTAAATCCTTATTTTTGATTATTTATTCCACAATGCGCTTTATTTTTAAACATTCATTTATTTTTTTTAATTTTTCTTTAGAAAAGTGTTTGACACCCCACCTAATTCACCCTAATATACGCCCACCTCTGAAACGTCCCTATCGTCTAGAGGCCTAGGACATCGCCCTTTCACGGCGGTAACCGGGGTTCGAATCCCCGTAGGGACGCCAATATTTATTATTGTTTTCAGATGTATGCCTCATATAAGTCCCTATCGTCTAGAGGCCTAGGACATCGCCCTTTCACGGCGGTAACCGGGGTTCGAATCCCCGTAGGGACGCCAAATTCTAAAAAGCCACTGCATCGACAGTGGCTTTTTTATTATTCGCTTCCAATCCCAACTTGTACTTCTAAACGACCTGATTGTACACGCAAGCCTCGAATCTCGAATTGATCTACTAATTGCTGAACCAACTCTCGACTTTCTTGCAAAATGTTTAATCCCGGCAAAATACTAAAGTCAGTCAAACTCAATAATTTATCGACCATCCATGAACGGTTATTAATGAAATCAATAAATCCAGCTTCTTCAAGGTCGATATACCACAAGCGATGTCCCTCTTTTTGAATACCAGGTATATCGCGAACCAAATGATTAATCAGAAATGGAATCGGTAGGGAGTTAATCAGCTCAAAACTCACGTTGCCGACACGACGTGTTGCCCAATTCGTTAAAGTTCCACCATGACGAACTTGCAAATCAAGATGCTCATCGACCTGACGCAAGCGTAAATATTTTTCTTGTCCTATCCGACACTCTAAAACATTGAATTCAAGCGACAGACGATACAAAAAACGACGATAGTGCCCATCCAATTCGATATGAAAACGATCATTACCGCATTCGATTTTGATATCGTCGATTTCGGTACGGTCAATGCGTTTACGAATTTGATTATTGAGCAACATTTCAGGTAAATAAAGCGTTAAGCTACTTTTGCCTAAAGATGCTCTAGCCATGGCCAATGCAACCTGACGAGCAGCTTCACTGGTTTCCGAAACCATGTCTCGCACAGTATTGCGTACACCTTCCACACCACGTTTCGTATGATGTGTAACATGATCCAATGCATCTAATGCCGCATCCGCCACAACTGCGATATTTCGCGAGGTATCACTAGCAAATTCAACTGCATCTTGTGCATGTTGTAATGTCTTATTGATTAGCCGACGTGATAAAGATGGTTTCGCATTCACTTCATTGTCTGCAGGCATAATATCAAACATCGCCTTTTTATCATCTTGTCGATTCAAGATGCTCTCCCTCTTCCCTTTTTTACTGGCTCAATACGAATGAGCTGCGATCTGCTTTCTGAACTTATTAGACGTTTTTAAGTAGATTAGCATGCTATCTAGAGCAATTTGCGTATTTTTGTTGCACAGAAATAAATAATCCTGATCAACATTTAGCCCTAGATGGCGTCTAAATTCTACTCCTCATCTTTATGAACGATATTCAATTCATCCTGATCGATCTGCTGTTTCTGCTGCTCCAATAAAGCCTTATATTGTGCAAGCTCCTGTTGTATCGTGGCTATTTTGCTTGGAATGTCGTTATCGCTAAATGATCGACTTTCTCTTAAAGCAACCCATGCCGCTTGTATGTTTTCAAAATCATTTGTTTTCTCAAGCTTTGCTTGCATCCATTCCATCAATCTTTGTGCTCGACTCTGTCGCTCAAATTGGTAAGCAAACAGCGCACTCCACAAAGCTTGCTCAATCGGTTGTTTCAACAATGTTTGTTGTATTTGCTCAAAGAGCTTCAATTGCTGATCACAATATACCGTGAGGATATGCTCATAAAACCAATGTGCAAATTGAGCCATCTCATCTACAATTTTCTCACGTTGCACAAACAGCTGCTCTCGATCAGGATGTTGCTTATTCAAACGGAACTCACCGAAATATGCATTGGTCCCTTGATCTAAAATAAGTTGAATATCTGCTAAATCAAGCAGCTCTCCTAGACGACGTGTTGAAGAAGCCAATTGTTCGAGCAGCTGTAGTCGAGAAAAAGGATCAGATAATGTCTCGATTGATGCAGGATCAGCTTCCATTTCTAACCAAAATTTAGTCAATAATCCTGCATCATGATTTAAATAGTGCTGAAACTGCTCTTCTCCAATCCATCGTCTAAAGGATTGTTGCAGCGTAGCAGTCCGCTCTAAACTCGTTATAATTTGATCTGTACTGAGCAGTTGGGGTGCACTGGCTATCACATCTTTACTCAAAGGAATATTTAAGTCTTTTGCTCCAAAAATTCCTCCTAAAGTTTTACCTAGTGAGTTTAAACCACGCCCAACATCTGCAAATACATTGGTTTCTGCACTTCGTGATTCCAAGATCGCAGATGGTAGTAACCTCGAAATTGATTGGTCTAATATTTTGTTATAGCTCTTTTGATCTATTGGCTTTTCAAACCGACACAATAAATCAATCGCATGCTCAACATCGCTAATACCTTTTTTGTACTCAGACTGGTTTCGATGAATGAGACACTCGATGTAACTATAAAAGGCAACTTCATTACGTTGTGTTGATTGTTGTGCTGCCCATTCATACAATTCGATCGCCTTTGAATATTCGGCGGCTCCAGCATATGATTTAGCTAATGCTGTAGCGTGCTGAACTGTAGGATATTGCTGGTAAAAATATCTCAATAAATCCAATTTTGGCTGTTGATCCAAACATTGATCCAATTGCCTTAAATAATGATTAATTTGTTGCTGATTAGGTTCAGTCACTAAAAAATTAAGCTGATACTCTAGACATTGTTCATACCAAGCATGTTTTCGGGCATGAAACTCATAGGCAGGGATAAATTCGTTCTCGATCAACTGAATGAGTTGACGTGTATACAGGACATCTTCCTCAGTCTCTGAATGAAACTTCCATTGCTTGGGCAAAGACATCTTAAATAAGCGCAGCAAAAAGTTAGCACTCAGGTCTGGACTCTCCATACTCACCAACATCAATTTATCATGAGTGGAAAGATGCTCTTTACCTTTTTGAATGCGTGATAAACGTAATTTTAGAATTTTAGTCGATAACATACGTATTCTTCGAATAACTATTCGGTAACTCTTCAACTCAAATTAGCATGGCTGAATACTGCTTAGCGAATAGCTTTAGACGAAGTGCAAAATATATCAATCTAATTACCCAAACTGTTCTAGAATTGGCATACCTACAACTGAATCAGTAAATAAAACAATTTCATAGCCACAACATTTTAGCTTTTTCACAATTTTCGCTAAAATAAGCAAAACCCTATAGGATAAATCTATGCAATACCGTTGCCCTAAATGTCAAAGCGTGAAAATTATGCCTGTCAGTCAGGGTGCAAATAGCCCTCGTCCCAATGTACCTAAAAGCTTAGTATTATTAGTTCCAGCGATCTTTATTTTACTGATCCTTGTCTTAATTAGTATTGGGATGTGGATTTTTGGAAACGGTGCAGGACAAGGCTTACAAATTGCGACAGTTGCTGTATTTGCTGTGTGTGTAATTGCAGGTGTTCTATTTTGGCGTGATCTTCCAGATTTTAAAATTTCAATGCAAGCCTTTATGCAAGCGCAAAAGCATTGGAAATGTCGTGATTGTAACCACGAATGGCAGAATTAATTTAAAAAATAGAAAAGTTCACATCAGCTCAATGCTGATGTGAATGTTCTTGTTCGGCATGTTGATGCGTATGCTGGCAGTTCATTTCAGCATCATCTTCAATTTGTAATGTCACCTCAGCTATACCATGTTCATGTGCCAACATTTCGGTCGCAGCTTGATGTAATTGCTTACGATCAGCATTTGGTGCAAATAAATGTACGGTCAGATGAATATTCTTTGAGGTAATCGCCCAAACCTTAAGTTGATGAATACTCTCAACACCCTGTAACGCCAATAAGTCGTTACGCAGTTTTTCAATATCCACTTCTTCAGGTACACCTTCAAGGAGAATATTGATACTTTGACGAAGCAAAATCCAAGTTCTTGGTAACACCCAAAACCCAATTGCAACGGCAATAATCGTATCAACCCAATACCAATTGGTGTAGTAAATAATGACCGCACCAATCATCACACCAACTGAGCCAAGCGCATCACTTAACACTTCCAAATAAGCGCCTTTCATATTCAAACTTTCGGTTGCACTCGACATCAAAATCTTCATGGAAATAAGATTAATGACAAGACCCAAAGACGCAACGATAAGCATGCCTACACTCTGAATCTCAGGAGGTTGTGTAAATCGTTGATAAGCTTCGTAAAGGATATAGATTGCAACAAAAAATAGCATGGAAGCATTAAATAACGCCGCCAAGATTTCAAAACGCTGATAACCAAATGTGCGTTTATTATCTGCTGGACGTTTAGCGATTTTAATCGCAGCCAAAGCAATCGCGAGTGCTGCCGCATCAGTAAACATATGCGCTGCATCGGACAGCAATGCCAAACTTTGTGTAATTAAACCCGCAATAACTTCGACGATTAAAAATGTTGTTGTCAGCACCAACGCAATCGTCAATTTTTTTGCGTTGCCTTCAGTAACTACAGCATGACTATGATCATGCCCTTGATGTCCACTCATGTTGGACTCCTTATCATTATCGGCGTAAAACCCATAGGGGTTTTACAAGTCAGCCAAAGTTGAAATGCTTTGGCTGGTTTAGTTTCTTCTTAATAAAATGCTTTACTAAGAAGATAACATAAATAGATTAAATGGTGCTTTCCTGACTTTTGCTGGATTTCATCTCATTCATCCAACGATAAACGATTGGTAAAATGAGCAAGGTCAGTAAAGTTGATGAAATAATCCCACCAATCACCACAGTTGCTAAAGGACGTTGCACCTCTGCACCAGTACCAGTCGCAATTGCCATTGGAATAAAGCCAAGCGAAGCAACAAAAGCCGTCATTAATACAGGACGTAATCTTAAGATTGCTCCCTGCCATGTAGCTTTATGCACATCAAACTGCTCACGAAGTTCTTTAATAAAACTCAGCATCACAAGACCATTCAATACAGCGACACCTGACAGTGCGATGAATCCCACACCTGCCGACATTGACAGTGGAATATCTCGAAGCCAAAGTGCAACCAAACCACCAGACAATGCGAATGGCACGCCGCTAAAGACCAATAAACTTTCTTTAAAGTTATGGAACACAGCCATCAATAAAACAAAGATGGTAATTAACGCGAGTGGAATCACGATCTGCATACGTGCTGCAGCAGAAGCCAAATTCTCAAACTGCCCACCATATTCCAACCAATATCCCGCAGGCAAAGGTTGTTGTTTAAGGGTTGCTTGTAACTCTTGGACAAATGAACCCAAATCACGCCCTTCTACATTGGCAGTCACAATGACACGACGTTTACCATTTTCACGTCCGACCTGATTCATACCTGAAATGGTTTCCACCTTGGCAATATCTTGCAACTGAATCAAACCACCATTAGGCAATTGGATTGGTAGTTGAGCAAGGCTTTGTGCTGTACGTTGACTATCAGGTAAACGGATTTCAAAATCAAAACGGCGGTCACCTTGTAAAATCTGACCGACATTCTGACCACCAACACTCGCTGCAACAACATCTTGAATCGATTTCACAGATAAGCCATATTGCGCTGCAAGTGCATGATCGATATCCACATTCAATACAGGTAAACCACTGGTTTGTTCAACTTTGACCGCTGTTGCACCTGAGATCTTTTGTACTTTCTGAGCAATTGCTTGTGCTTGTGTATTGAGTACCTCCATATCATCGCCAAAAACTTTGATACCAACATCACTACGTACACCCGAAATCAACTCATTAAAACGAAGCTCAATCGGTTGTGAAAACTCACTATTGTTACCTGGAATATTTTCCAGAAATGCCTGCATCCGTGTTCGTAATTCATCAATGGTTTCTTTTGGATCTTCCCATTGATCACGTGGTTTTAATAAAATCACCGCATCGGAAATATTGGGTGGCATTACATCCGTTGCAACTTCAGCCGTACCTGTTCGAGCAAAAACAGCTTTAACTTCTGAGAAATTCTTTAAGATTAGTTTTTCAGTATTTTCCTGCATTCTTAAAGATTGTTCCAAACCTGTGCTTGGAGAGCGCATTTGCTGTAAAGCAAAATCCCCTTCACTCAATTGTGGCGCAAACTCACTACCAATTTGCGTGGTCAATACACCAGTCAAAACTAAAATACTCACCGCTAAAGTCACTACCACCATCTTAAATTGATATGCCCAATCTAGGATTTGTTGATATTTTCTTTTCAGCGCTTGCATCCAACGAGATTCTTTTTCTTTCACCTCACCTGTAATAAATAACGCCACAGCCGCTGGAACAAAAGTCACCGATAAGATCATGGCGCCAAGCAATGCCATCACCACGGTCATCGCCATTGGATGGAACATTTTTGCTTCTACACCTGTTAATGCAAAAATCGGCAAGTACACAACAATAATAATCGCCTGTCCAAACAGTAACGGCTTACGTGCTTGTTTGGCTGCAAGGAATACTTCTTTAAAGCGCTCACGACGTGTTAATAATCGACCTGCATGATGTTGTGCTTCTGCGAGCCGTCGAATACAGTTTTCGACAATCACCACTGCACCATCAACAATAATCCCGAAGTCCAATGCGCCTAGACTCATCAAATTGGCACTAATATTTTGCTCAGCCATTCCTGTTAAGGTAAACAACATCGAAAGCGGAATGACACAGGCCGTAATTAAAGCCGCACGGAAATTACCTAAGAAAACAAAGAGAATCACGATGACGAGGATCGCACCTTCAACTAAGTTCTTTTGAACAGTTTTAATGGCTTTATTGACTAAACTGGTACGATCATAAACCGTTTCAATTTCAACCCCTTTTGGCAAAGTCGGCTGAATTTCTTGGATTTTTGCATCTACCGCTTGGGCAACGGTACGACTGTTTTCGCCCATCATCATCATGGCGATACCTAATACCGTTTCTTCGCCATTATAGGTTGCAGCACCCGTACGTAAATCATGCCCAATCGCAACCGTTGCAATATCGGCTACACGTATGGGTAAACCATTTTTGACACTTACGGTAATATTTTGGATATCTTCAACAGTGCTCAACATGCCTGGAACACGGACAGTAAGCTGCTGACCATTTTCCTCAATAAATCCCGCACCACGGTTTTCATTATTTTCCTGTAGAGCTGTTTGAAACTCTGTCAGTGAAATTTGAAGCTGCTGCAAACGTTTTAAATCAGGAGAAACGATATAGGTTTTGTTATAACCGCCAATACTATTGATTTCAGCAACACCTTTCACTCGCTGCAATTGCGGACGCACAATCCAGTCTTGGATCTCGCGCAAATCCATAGCAGTATATGGCGTACCATCTTCTTTTTTGGCATCAGGTTTAGCTTTAATCACCCACTGGTAAATTTCGCCCAAGCCCGTAGAAACAGGTGACATGAGTGGATCAACTGCATCTGGCAACTGCCCATCGGCTTCTTGCAAACGTTGATTAATTAACTGTCTCGCCCAGTAAATATCAGTGCCATCTTTGAAAATAATAGTGACTTGCGATAAACCATAACGTGAAATCGAACGGGTTTGCTCTAAGTTTGGAATCCCTGCCATGGCAGTTTCAATCGGATAAGTAATCCGCTGTTCGACTTCCAGAGCTGTATAGCCATTGGCTTGGGTATTAATTTGCACTTGGGTATTGGTGATATCAGGCACTGCATCTATCGGCAGTTTTTGATAACTCCATACCCCAACCGCAATCCACGTCATTACAAACAACATGACCCAAATCGCATTACGGATCGCAAATTGAATAATGCGATCAAATAAACCCTCTGGCTTCGGCAATTGAGAGGAATTAGTGTCCATGTGCAGCCTCTCCTTTCTCAAGCTCTGATTTCAGCAAGAAGCTACCTTCAGCGACATAAGATTGACCTGCCGTTAAACCTTGGGTGATTTCAACCCATTGTCCATCTTGGGTACGCTGTCCAACTTGCACAGGTACTGCAACAAAATCAAAGCCTTTGTTTTGATTTGCTTTTGCAACAAAAACGGTATCTTTACCTTCAACCTGTTGAATCGCCTGTGCACTGACGCGGATGGCTGACTGTTTTGAGCCTGCTTGTAGCTCTACGTTCACCATCAAATTTGGACGTAATTCGGCTGCATTTGACAAAACTTTTGCACGCACTTGTAAACGCCCTGTTTGTGCATCGGCTTCAGTCGTAAGACTTTGAACTTGTGCGTTAAATTGATTGCCCGTTTGCAAAGATTTGAAGCGAATTTGTTGATTTGGCTGAACATTAACGTTCGCCACTGTTGGCATAACAAATTCCAACCAAAGTTGATCGAGTTGAACAATAGTGAACAACTGATCTGCAAGTTGGACATTTTCCCCAATCACAATATCTTTATTACTGATCACACCATTAATCGGTGCTGTCAAAGTGTAACGACCACTAGAATTCGAACCTGCACCAAAAGCTGTTAAACGTGAGCGAGCGGCTTGCACCTGAATTTGCGCTTGGCGATAGGCATTATAAGCACGCTGATAATCTTGTTTTGCAGAAATTCCCTGCGACCACAAACTGCGTTCACGTTCATAATCTTGTTTTGCCAAATCCAAATTTGTTTGCGCAATTTGTAAATTGGCTTGTTGATCGACTAAATCGGGTACCAACAAATTTGCTAGAGCTTGACCAAGTTTGACTTGCTGGCCCAATTCAACATACACAGACTCCACTCGCCCTGCAAAACTCGGCGAAACGTGTGCTTGTCGATCCGTATTGACCATTATTTTTGCTGGAAAGGTCTGAACTTGATTGACTGCACCCAAAGCAACTTGAGCAAGTTTAACGTTTTGCTGTTGCATTTGCTCATTGGTCAGAGTGAGTTTTTCCTCGTCTTCCGCCTGCTCTTTTTCACCTTCAGCACCTTCTTTTTCATTTTCTTGATGGGCATGCTCTTGCTCTGCATTCTCTGTGGTTTCAGCTTTTGAACCCCATAACACAGCTCCAGCAAGTATTCCTGTGACAACAATAATGATGCTAATCCAAACCCATTGAGAACGTGTTTTTAATGTGTTGCCCATGTTTATTCTCCTAATTGGTTTGGAAATGAATTACTTTGTTGCCAAACACGTTGATTCAATTGCATCAGTGCATCTTTGGCTGTGATTTGCTCGACAGGAAGACCCATACGCGCACTTTGAACTTCTACACTCAACTGCCATGCTTGTTTAAGGAGTTGTACTTTACGCAAGCGAACATCTTGTAATTGGGTGGTCGCTTGCTGCACGTCAGTCACAGCAAATTTACCAAGACGAAAACCTTCTAAGGTTTTTTGCTGAACTTGGGTTGCCAAGGGCACCTGCTGATCATTCAGTTGTTTAAATTGCATGTGTAAGCCACGTAATTCTGCAAGACGAACATCGATATCCATCTGATTTTGTTGACGGTAGAAACGCTGTTGCTGTTGAATCAGTGTTTGTTTGGCCTCTGCAATCTGAATAGCGTATTTTTGTGGATTAAAAATATTAAGAGGAATCTCAACGCCTAAACGAATTTGATTTTCAGTGTTTTGATCTGCTGATCGAGTCCGATTCACCCCTAAGGTCATAATCGGCTGAGGACGAGATTTTGCTTTGAGCTGCTCGATATTGGCTTGTTGACGTTGCGTTTCTAATTGCAAACTACGCTCAAACAAATTCTCAATGTTTTGTTCATCAGTCTTCACAGCTGTGGCTCTTGCCCAAAGCTCATTGACAGTTGGTGCAATCATAAATTGATTCGCATCACTGCCCCAGAAACTGGCTAATTGTTTCTGTGCGACTTGCAGCTGTAAATCAGCCTGCTGAAAAATACGCTGATTCTCTAAATGAGCCATACGCACACGTTCGACATCAACTTGAGCAATACTACCTGCCTGATAGCGTTTTAAAGTGGCATCTAAATTTTGCTGACTCACTTGCAACTGTTCTGCGATCAATGACTTTTCTAATTGGAATAACGCCACTTGCGACCATGCGTATTGCACAATCAAATCAAGCTCTGCATTGTAACGTTGCTGTTCTAAATCAACTTGAGTTGCCGAAAGTTGAGCGACTTTCTGTGCTGCGCGACGCTGACCAAAAAGATCCAAAGGTTGTGAAACACCAATTGCGAGCTCTTGATCTTTATTACTTTGTAAGCCTGTTTGTTCCACTGAAATACTTGGATTGGCCCATAAAGCACTTTGTTTGAGCTGTGCACTCGCCATCTGTTGTTGTGTTTGCCAACTCGACTGATTCGCTTGATAGCTACGAATCTGTTCAAGGATCTGATCAAAACTAGCATTTCTTTGCATAGCACGATTGGGTGACTGATTGGCATCCAACAATGACTCTGCTTGCACAGATTGATTAGAAATCACCATTGCCAGTGTTAGCAAAAGTACTGAACATTTTGATGAAAACGCATAAGCAGTTGGTTTTAGTGCATACGACCTATGCGTATTACTACGCTGATTAAAACTGGAAGACATAATGAAGCCCCGCAAATAAAGGAAAATTGCGGTGGGCTATTTTTCGGCTACCCCACCTATAGCGGGGTAAAAAGCGGCGGTGGGTTTAATCTAGATAAATGCGGGGATTGGTAGGAATTCGACCAAATATAATTCTGCTTAAATTCTTTGACTCTAAGCAAAGGTTCATCAAGTTGCTGCTGTGCTTCAATCATCACAACATGAAAACAATGATCATGGTGATCCTGTAAATTCAAAGACATCGGTAAATCAGAGGCTTCCTGATCGGAAACCACTGAATAATGAGTCGATGCAATAGAACTTTCTGGAACATGATGACCAAAGTGCGTAACCACGCTGCTATTTGTCGTATTGATATTTTCATGTCCACAATACGCAGCCGCCACGTTCCAAAGACTTTGAAACATGAACAAACTGAGCAAGACGGTAATAAAAATACTAGAACGCTGCAAAGGTTACTCTTTTAGATAAAAATTGCACAGATGAACTATAGCAAGTAAGGTCAGTGTAATAAAATTACATTTCGGTCAGTTTAAATAAAAACCAACATTGCTGACCTTTAATTACTAAATTCATGTTCAATCTTATTTTTGTTGAGCACTTAACTGCTCACCATGATTGACTTGCTTGGTTTTCGTTTCCTTTTGCGCTTGTAAATTCTTTTCCAAGAACATCAAGCCGCCATCAGCGTGCGCTGTGCCAGCAAAAAGACAGAAAACTAAGGCACATAACTTTAGATTAACTTTAGATAACATAATTCAGACCCTATTCAAAAAATTCATCAATTATTGGAAAAACGCCAATAACCAAATCAGATAAACAGCCTTAGTTTGAGTAAGCTCTGAAGCTTAGATAACTCTTACCAAGACCAAAATAAAACTAAAAAACAGTTGCTTAAAACCACCTAAAAATAGATGGGATCACACCTAAAAGCCGAAGCTTTTCAAATAATTGAACCAGTGCTGCAATCCAAAAAAACCAGACTACCTGCACCAAGAAAATCCGAAAATGTTTAGGCGAAATCTGATAGCATTCAGGTTCTGTATACTTTTTAAAACTCGGAATAAACCGAGGAATGCGATCCATATACGCTAAATACTTCATCCCATATTTCTTGCTCAAAAATTTTTCTTCTTGGCTAATCACATAGTGGTAATAAATCAGAAAATAAACAGTGAATATCAATGGGAATAAAAATGTTTCAGTTAAAAACATGATCCCCACACCACCTAAATAACTAAATAGATATAATGGATTGCGACATAATGAATATGGACCCTCCATTACCAATTTATTATTTTTATACCCTGAAATATAAATGCTGCACCAAATCCTCCCCATTGCTCCAACACCTACAAATAACCACCCCATCAACCATAAAAAATACCCGATTAATGAAGCATGAAAATGCCATTTGCTTAAACTTAATGCAACTATTATTAGAAGGAAAAAACCGATAAATCTTGAACTTAGCGTTCTAATTTTAGATGAAAGTAAATAACTCATGAATAAATACCTCCAAAAATCAAATATTTTAATTTTTTGAAAAATATATTATTCACTTGATATTTGAATGCATTTAAAACAACAACCCTAATAGCATTATTAAATAAACCATTTGGTAAATACCTATCATATACAAAGTGATATTTACCATTGTAATAATCAACTAGAAACAACGAATAAACTAAATTCAATGAAGGTTTCTTTAATATAAAGAAAATCCCACCCATATATTTAGAGTATTTTTTACATAAATAATTAAGCATAATATAACCCTTTGAAATAGACCTATTTCTGGTGGGTTATTTTTCGGCTACCCCACCTATAGCAGGGTAAAGACAGGAGGTGGGTCTGAAATAAACAAATCAGGGGATTGATAGAAGTTCAGCCAAGTATATTTTTGTTTTAATTCATATATTTGAGATAAAATATACTCAACATCATTTTGTTGATTGAACACGGCAAGCTGAAAACACGAAGGTAAATGATTATGATGATTGACTGTCAAAACTGGATCAGAATCTTGTTCAGTAATTGCGAAAGCATCTTGATTCTTTGAAGATTTGTCAATGTCGTGATGACCAAAATGAGTTGTTATAGTAAGTGGTTCTATCGTCTGTTCATGAGCACAATACGCAGCCGCCACGTTCCAAATACTTTGGAATATGAATAAGCTAAGTAAGACGGTCATAAATATACTAGAATGGCGCACTTTTATATCAAATGTTCAAATAATATGTAGACTATATCAAGTAAGCTTGATGTAATAAAATTACATTGTAATAAAAAACCATTCGTCAAAATTTTAATTAATTTAGAATCAAACTGATGAAATAAATAAAATTACAACATTTTAGTAAAAAAGCTTTATAGTATAAAAAAGACACAAAAGTGGGAGGCCAATATGAATATCAAACAACTCAAACAATCGGCTCACTCTTTTATAGTAAACCTTATAGATCACCAAGATCTTCCTGATGCAAAGTCTGAGATAAGTAAAGCACATTACTTTGAGAGATTAGCAACACATGAACATCAAACGTTACAATCTCTAAAACAGTCCTCCAACGACCGAAATGCAGTTTGGTATTATTTGCGAGCAGCATTAAGAGGCGATGCAGAAGCAGCTTTTAAATTAGGTGAAAGTTATTTACATGGTGACTTGGGGTTAGACAAAGATTATAGGAAAGCGCAATATTGGCTGGATAGGGCTGTTTCATTAGGTCATCCTAAAGCGAGAGCCTATTTATATAATGCTTTTAGTGAAATAGCATTTTCATAAGTTGTAAAAAACCAGCCCTGAGGCTGGTTTTTTTATTAGCAGAAATTAACCGCTAATTTTTTTGTATTTGGTACGTTTTTGAGCCGCATCTTCACCTAAACGTGACTGACGATATGCTTCGTATTCTGCATAGTTACCAGTATAGAATTCTGGTTGTTCGTTTTCGAACGATAAGATATGCGTTGCAATACGGTCAAGGAACCAACGGTCATGCGATACTACCATTACCGTACCAGGGAATACCAAAATAGCATCCTCTAGTGCACGTAAAGTTTCGATATCCAAATCGTTTGATGGCTCATCCAGTAGGATTACGTTAGCGCCCATTTGAAGGATCTTGGCAAGTTGTAAACGGTTACGTTCACCACCAGACAATTCACCTACGCGTTTCTGCTGATCTTGACCTTTAAAGTTAAAGCGACCGATATATGCACGTGATGCAATTTCGTAATCACCAATTTTTAAGATATCTAAACCACCAGAAACTTCTTCCCAAACAGTTTTATTGTTGTCTAGGGTGTCACGGATCTGACCAACATAAGCGACTTTAACCGAATCACCTAATGTCACAGTACCTGTATCAGGTTGCTGCTCACCAGTCATCATACGGAATAACGTCGTCTTACCTGCACCGTTTGGACCAACGATACCGACAATCGCTGTAGGCGGTACAGTAAAGCTTAAGTTCTCGTACAATACGCGACCATCAAACGATTTACTGATGCCTTCAACTTCTACAACCTTATTACCTAGACGTGGACCAGGTGGAATGTAGATTTCAGACGTTTCATTACGCTGTTGGAATTCTTTAGAGTTAAGCTCTTCAAAACGTTCCATACGCGCTTTGTTTTTCTTTTGCTGACCTTTCGCATTTGAACGAACCCATTCAAGTTCTTTTTTCAATGCTTTAGCAAAAGATTCTTCTTGTTTCTGTTCTTGCTCTAAACGCGCATTCTTTTGCTCTAACCAAGAAGAATAGTTACCTTGATAAGGAATACCATGTCCACGGTCAAGTTCAAGAATCCACTCAGCCACGTTATCTAAGAAATAACGGTCATGCGTAATCGCAACGATAGTACCAGGGAAATCTTTTAAGAAACGCTCTAACCAAGTAACTGATTCAGCATCCAAATGGTTCGTTGGTTCGTCTAGAAGCAACATGTCTGGCTTAGAAAGCAATAAACGACACAATGCTACACGACGGCGCTCACCACCTGAGAGTTTAGTAACATCAGCATCCCAAGCAGGAAGATTTAATGCGTCAGCAGCAATCTCAAGTTGATTATTGAGATTATGTGCATCCCAAGCATGAATAATTGATTCTAACTTTTCTTGCTCTTTTGCAAGTGCATCAAAATCAGCATCAGGATCAGCGTATTCAGCAAAAACTTGATCAAGACGTTCTAGAGCATCAAGTGCCTCACGTACGCCATCTTCAACGTTTCCGCGAACATCTTTAGTAGGATCAAGTGGCGGTTCTTGTTCTAAGTAACCGATTTTGATTCCAGGTTGTGCACGAGCTTCACCAGAGAAATCTTTATCTACGCCCGCCATAATACGGAGCAAGGTAGACTTACCTGCACCGTTTAAACCAAGCACACCAATTTTTGCACCTGGGAAAAATGATAAAGAGATGTCTTTTAAGATTTCGCGCTTAGGCGGAACCATCTTCGACACTCGGTTCATCGTATAAATATATTGGGCCACGCAGGACTCCTCAATTGAAAAACCAATACATCGCAAAAAGCGAAAAATAATCGCACGTATTATACGCTGAAAACCCAATCAACATGAAGTTAAGTTAGATTTTGTTTGTGCCAATTAAAAGCATTTTCTTTTTCAAGACATTACGCAATTTCATTAAACAAATACACCAAGTCTTATGCAGCCACATCTTGCTATAGATATGAATAAAAACGCTATAAATCGCATAATTTATGCACCATTTTGGATAAGTTTTAGGCTACACTCGCTGATTATTTAACTCACGAAGATGATGTAACCATGACATACAAAGATGAAACTTTAGCCATTCATGCGGGATATTCACCAGAAGCAACCACCAAAGCAGTGGCTGTTCCAATTTATCAAACAACATCTTATGCCTTTGATAACACTCAACATGGTGCCGATTTATTTGATTTAAAAGTTCAAGGCAATATTTATACTCGAATCATGAATCCCACCACAGCAGTACTTGAGCAACGTATCGCTGCACTGGAAGGCGGGATTGGCGCTTTGGCACTAGCATCAGGAATGGCAGCAATTACCTATTCGATTCAAACGATTGCTGAAGCTGGAGATAATATTGCATCCGTATCTACTTTATACGGTGGTACTTACAACTTATTTGCTCATACTCTGCCTAAGCAAGGCATCGAAGTTCGTTTTTTTGATTATCAAAACCCAGAAGCACTACGTTCAATCATTGACGACAAAACTAAGTTAGTTTTCGTTGAGTCGATTGGTAATCCACTTGGTAATATTATTGACCTCGAAGCAATTGCCAAAATCGCCCATGAATATGGTGTACCTGTCATTGTTGATAACACAGTGGCAACACCTGCTCTACTCAAACCATTTGAGTTTGGTGCCGATATCGTAATTCATTCACTCACTAAATATATCGGTGGTCATGGCAACAGCATTGGCGGCATTATTGTGGATAGTGGGAAATTCCCTTGGGGTAAATATCCTGAACGTTTTAAAACTTTAAATACTCCTGATCCAAGCTACCACGGCGTGAATTATGTCGAAGTATTAGGTGAAGCCGCCTATATCGCACGTGCGCGGGTCGTTCCATTACGTAATACTGGCGCTGCAATTAGCCCACTCAGTGTATTTTTGATTTTACAAGGATTAGAAACCCTAAACCTACGTATGGAACGTCATACCGAAAATGCCCTGAAAGTTGCCGAATATCTGAAACAACATCCAAAAGTAAAATGGGTCAATTATGCAGGTTTAAGTGACCATCCACAGCATCATTTGGCACAAAAGTATGTGAAAGGTAAACCTTCTGCGATTCTTTCTTTTGGCGTACAAGATGGCTTAGAAGGCGGTACTCGTTTTATCGATGCATTACAGCTATTTACACGTCTGGTGAATATTGGGGATGCCAAAAGTCTGGCCTGCCATCCAGCAACTACAACTCATCGCCAATTGAATGCAGAAGAACTTCAATCTGCAGGCGTGAGTGAAGATCTCGTTCGTTTATCTGTTGGTATTGAGCATATTGATGACCTGATTGCCGACCTCGAACAAGCTCTTGCACAAGTATAATTTATAAGCAAAAGAATAAGCCCCATAATTGGGGCTTATTTTTTATACAAAATCCATTAAATATTTGTTCTTTTTCAAGTATTACAATATCTTGTTTTAGAGCTTTTACTCTAAAAAATTATTATGTTTCAAATATTTAAACTGGACAAACCTAAAATATCGGTTAATATTACACCAAAATAAAGTGCAGTGTTTAATCGCAATAAGAAAGCATTGCAAACAACAGCTTGATTAATGTAGGTAACGTACATGAACGCAAAACTCAAAAAACTTTTTAATCAAAAAGTCGACGGTAAAACAATCATTGTCACTGGTGCTTCAAGTGGTATTGGTTTAACGGTTTCAAAACACCTCGCTCAAGCTGGTGCGCATGTCTTATTGCTCGCTCGTACCAAAGAAACTTTGGATGAAGTAAAAGCAGAGATCGAAGCAAACGGAGGAAAAGCATCGGTATTTCCGTGTGATTTAAATGACATGGAATCAATTGATGCGGTTTCGAAAGAAATCCTTGCCTCAGTTGATCATATTGATATTCTGATCAACAATGCAGGCCGCTCAATTCGTCGTGCTGTGCATGAATCAATTGATCGTTTCCATGATTTTGAACGTACTATGCAACTGAATTATTTTGGCGCAGTTCGTTTAGTACTCAATGTATTACCGCACATGATGCAACGTAAAGATGGTCAAATCATCAATATCAGCTCAATCGGTGTACTTGCCAATGCAACTCGCTTCTCAGCTTATGTTGCTTCTAAAGCTGCATTAGATGCTTTCAGCCGTTGTTTATCTGCTGAAGTGCATTCTCATAAAATTGCAATTACTTCGATTTATATGCCTTTAGTCCGTACGCCAATGATTGCACCGACTAAGATCTATAAATATGTACCGACTCTTTCACCTGAAGAAGCAGCTGACCTAATTGCTTATGCTATTGTGAAACGTCCGAAGAAAATTGCGACACACTTGGGTCGACTAGCTTCAATCACCTATGCAATTGCACCTGATATCAACAATATCTTGATGTCGATTGGCTTTAATTTATTCCCTAGCTCGACAGCATCAGTGGGTAAGCAAGAGAAATTAAATCTAATCCAACGTGCTTATGCGCGCTTATTCCCAGGCGAACACTGGTAATCTGCGATAATTTGAAAAGCCTCCTCTACGGAGGCTTTTTTATGTACAAAAATACAATGTGTATAAATCCAGACTTATCCACAGGGTGTTGATTATCTAAGCAGATTTCGGCTGTTGTCCGACCCAACGACTGGTTTTTTCTAAAGCCAATTTCAGATCAGTTTCATGTATATTCCACTTTTGAATCAGTTGAGACAATGAAGTCGTATTCAGTGGCTCAGTTCGAATAAAATCTAACATTTCCTTAGATATCTCTAACTTCTGAGCCAGCCATTTCCATTTTAGTATCACTCTTAAGACAGCTAAAGGCACATAGCGTGTAGGTGCTTGCTGATTAACTTGTGTAGCGATGATATTAAACATCTCAGCTAAAACAAAACGTTGTTGATGAGCTACCAACAGTTCACGTTGGGCTAAACTGTTCTCGGTTGCAGCAAGTGCCATGACTTTCACCAAGTAATCTACTGTCACCAGTGGCAAATAATGTTGAGGTGTAGCAGGTATTGCACCCATTTTTTTCCGCTTTAATAAATCCACCATTTGGGCAATCGGTTGATTGTCAGGAATTTCTCCCGTAAGCGCATCGCCCACGACAGTTGCTGGATGAATGATGGTCCAATCGATCTTTAATTCTTCTGCCAATCTCATCCATGCATAATGAGCTTCAATTTTGGATGCCTCATACGCACCCAATTGTTGATAAACCCTATTCCAATCAGTGGTTTCAGGTTGATCGAGACAAATTCCCGCTTGTTGTAAATGCGAGTGAATCGTCAACATGTACCCTGAAACGTGGATGGCACGTTCTAATTTGCAGTATTTATTCAGACTTGAAAGTAAATTCAGCGCCCCTTCAACATTAACCTTGCGCGCATGTCGCATACTTAAATCCCAAGCAAACAATGCACTACTGTTGTACAAAGTATTCACTTGCTGCAATTGTTCCCAAGTGCTGCTCTCTATGCCCAAATCAACTTGCGTCACATCACCTTGCACACACTGAAAACGCTCTAAATTTATATTTCGATTTCTCAGCCAATCTTCGAGCTGTCTTTGCTGCTGAGCTTTATTACGGAGCAATGCAAAAACTTGATGTCCTTGTTGTAACAATTCGGCAATCAAAAACCGCCCAACAAATCCTGTAGCACCAGCAACAAATGCGACTTGTAAAGATTGCTCTACTTTTAAAGTTGTTTGTTTCATTTGAATGACTCTTTTTTGTCGTTGTAGGAATAGGCTAAAGGATGGAGTACACTCAAAGGTCAAGGGTATTTTTATAAAAACTCAAAAATAAAAAGGTCTTATTATGTTGATTGGACAATTATCTAAACATAGCGAATTAAGTAAGGATACTATTCGTTTTTATGAGAAAATGGCGCTTATACAATCAGTTACTTGCGCTAATGGCTACAAAGACTATCCAGAGCAAACTTTGCAACAACTGTTATTAATTCGAACGGCAAAAAATTTGGGATTCTCACTCAATGAAATTAAACAAATTTTAGAAATGACCTCAGAACAAGAAATACCTGCGCATCAAATGCAAAATATCTTTCAAGAAAAACTCGCGGCGATAGATGAAAAAATCTTTCAACTCCAACAAATTCGAAACATGCTGAGCCAATTCACTCAAGGTGAACCGTGTCCTTTGCGAAGGGATTGTTCTATTCCACAATTAAAGTAATTGTTTTTTAAAAAATTACTATTTTAATTATCACTATATTCTTACTGCTAAAGCCTTACAGAACTCTCAGGTCTTTCTCACCATCTAAAAATACAGTCATAAAAAGCATACAAAATAGTGTCATTTTCATGCTTTTTTAGCGGTATATAACAAACGGTAAAGATTCAGTAACAGAATCTTGCTTAGTGTAGAAAGGATCAGATATGAGTCAGACATATAGCAAGGAAGAAAGAACGAGCCGTATTAAAGGCATCGTTGGTGCAGCATCAGGGAATTTAGTGGAATGGTTTGATTTTTATATCTATGCCGTTTTTGCTGCTTATTTTACTCATGCATTAACCGCTCCAGATATGGAACCCACGACCAAAGCCATTTATGTTTGGGGGGTGTTTGCAGCGAGTTTCTTTATGCGTCCAATTGGTAGCTGGTTATTTGGACGAATTGCTGATCGGCATGGTCGTAAAAAATCGATGGTGATCTCGATTTGCCTGATGGCACTCAGCTCATTTCTTTTTGCTGCCCTACCAACCTATGATCAAGTCGGCATGCTCGCTCCATTTTTATTACTGATGGTTCGCTTATTACAGGGGTTATCTGTAGGTGGTGAATATGGTGCAGTTGCCACCTATATGAGTGAACTGGGTTTAAAAGGTCAGCGTGGTTTTTTTGCTTCTTTTCAATACGTCACCTTGTCAGGAGGCCAACTACTCGCAAGCTTACTTGGGGTCATCTTACTGGGCTTCATGACCGAACAACAATTAAATGATGGGGGATGGCGTATTCCCTTCGTGATTGGCGGTGTCGCTGCATTGCTTTCATTGGCTGCACGTAGCCGTTTAGAAGAAACCTTATCAAATGAAGATGCTGAACGTGAAGAATCGGGAAGCTTAATTGCACTATTAAAGCAACATTGGAAAACTTTCTTATTGGTGGTGGGTTATACCTCAGCAGGTTCACTGACATTTTATGTAGTGACTGTATATTCAAAGACCTACCTAACCAATATTGGCATGGATGGCAAAACAGTGGGGTTTATCATGACCACTGCTTTATTTGTTTTTATGATCGCTCAACCTTTTTTTGGAATGTTGTCTGATCGAATTGGCCGTCGTGCCTCTATGCTCGCTTTTAGTCTATTGAGTGCTATTTTCATCTATCCCGTGATGGTGACAGGAATGCGTAGTTTTGCAGACTCGCCTGTGATTATTACCTTATTGCTCATTTTCTTGATGATGTTGTTGAGCTTCTACACTTCAATTAGTGGTTTGGTCAAAGCAGAAATGTTCCCGCCTCATGTACGCGCATTAGGTGTTGGTTTCTCCTATGCGGTGGGTAATGCACTATTTGGTGGTTCTGCACCTTCTGTTGCACTGTTATTCAAAGATGCAGGCATTGAAAATACATTCTTCGTATATGTCATTATCATGTTGATCATTTGTTTCTTCTGTAGTTGGGCATTACCGAAAAAACCTGAATATTTAGAACATGACCATTGATAAAATTTAGTCCATTAAATCAGCCACTTTTGTTCTACTAAAAGTGGTTTTTTACTTTTATTGATCAAGATAAGGATTAAATTTAACTAAATATTTAAACCCACTTTGTACCACCATCGCAGTACGTGATTTCGGACGAGCTTGAGCTTCATGTTGGATGAATTCAATCATATGTTGATTAAAATCTAAACGTGGATATTGTTGATTTAACTGTGTTCTGAATGTAGTAGAGAACTCAAAACCACGGCTGCCTATCACATCACAACTGGCTGCTTGTTGTAGTAAATGAGCTTCTACACCATCCTCAAGCGCCACGAATGGATTCATATGCATACTGATCGCATCAAATAATTGATCAGCACGTGGTATTTGCCAACCACGTTGTATTGACCAATCTTTGGCTGCATAAGCGCCATGTCCTGCAAAGCAGCGACAGTTTGCATGGTGTTGGTAATGCTGCTCAGTCATTCCCAAATCATGCAACAAACATGAAACTGCCAATAACTCCTCATCCGTTTTTAGCTTTTGAAGCTTGGAAAATGCAACGGCGTAATACCAAGTCCTCAAACAATGATTTTGTAAGGCAATTGAGCTACAGGACTGCATCTTTTCAATTGCGTGTTTGATCTCGACACTATCAGGCAAATGCAAATCATCTATCTGTAATATTTTTGGAGCTTTGGTCATACTGCTTGCAAATGCATACATTTTTACACTTTGCTGAAGTACAGGCAGCAAACTATGACTTAACAATCTCATACGATCTGTTAAGGATAAATCACCTGAAGTTTGAACCATCCATACCTGTCGACCGATTTGCATTTGACTCACCAATAAAATTAGAGTAATTACTCTAATTTTTATAAGTATTCTGTTTAGATGTCAACTCAGGATAATAAACGTTCCAGAAATCAACTAATTCAACCAAAATACCAAACCATAAAAGCATGCCAAACTTAATATAATTGTTAACAAGGTATGACGAACTACACAAGCAATCAAAATCGTCAAAATTGTGGCGAGAAAATAAGGATTGAGTAAGCTCTCACGAAATGCACCATGCTCATCCATAAACACGATTGGGGTGGCAATTGCAGTCAATAAACATGGAGCAGAATACTGCAAAGATTGTTGAAACCATTTCGGCAGTCGCAAAGGAAGATTAGGTTCAAGCAATATATAGCGATTCATAAATACAACTAGTGCCAGAATAATCAGGATAAACCAAGTCATACTTTACGCTCCCGAAAATTCTGTAAACAAGTCGCAGCAAACATCCCGATCACTCCAGCCATGATTGCCGCACTTTTAATCCCTAGACTTAAAAAAACCACCGTTAATGTGACTGAAACAAGCACACCAACCAAAGTATTTAAGTTTTTAATAAATGGAACTACGATTGCAATAAAAGTTGCCACGATGGAAAAATCGAGATGGTATTGATCTAAATTAGGGACTGCAGAAGCAAGGAATACACCACAAGCGCTAAACAGTACCCAACACAAATAAAAACAAAGTCCAGCACCAAGTAGATAATGAATATAATGTTGTTGCTTTTTAATACTCACCGCAAACAACTCATCCGTCAGCAAAAAACCCAGCATCAAACGATTTTTTAAGGGTTGTTTGGAGATATCTTCTCGCAAATACAAAGCATATAAATAATGCTGTGTAGTAATCAGAAAAACTGAAATAATGATCGTTAACGCAGGTGTACCCGCCATCACTAGACCCAAGGTCATCAACTGTGCTGCACCCGCAAAGACAAGTGCAGACATTGCAATGGCTTGCATGGTTGTAAGGCCTGCTTGAATCGCCATCGAACCTGCCAACAAGCCCCAAGGTAATACGGCAAAACACAATGGAAGTATTTTGATCACTCCATTTAAAAATGCCCGTGATTCGGTCATCGGGGTATGATCTATGTTTTCAGCTAACATCTACATCACAATCATTAATTAAAAACCCAATGACTATGCCAAATCTAGATCATCCAAGCTTGTATAAAATTGCTGTTTTTTATTTGAGATAAGCAATATAACCGCCTGGCGTAATACCAAATGTTTGACGAAAATGCCGACTAAAATGACTTTGATCTGAGAAACCACATTGCTGTGAAACTTCTGATAAGTTCAAACCCTGTCTCAATAATTTTTGTGATTTCTGTAATCGCGCTTGGATCAACCACGCATGTGGTGAGAGTCCAACATGCTTTTTAAATTGACGTAAAAAATGCCACTGGCTCAGATTCGCCATTTCAGCCAATTCGATGAGTGAAAACTCTTGCTCAGGCATACTCGCCATTAATTCTTTAATATTTAAAATACGCTGTTTTGCATTACTGAGGTCAGTGGCATGCTGTTTTGTTTGGCTATATTTTGAGATTAGCCAAGCAATCGTAGATAAGAACAAGGTTTGTTTGAGCAAGGTATTGCTCGGTTGTTCTAACAAATCAAATAGTAATCGTAATTGCTGTGCCAAACCTTCGTCATGCAACACGGCTTCTCTAAACCACGGCGCTGTGCCATGAATAGTCGTGAGATCACGCGTCAGTTCATGGAGAATTTCTGGAGTTGGATAAATTGCTCGATAACGCCAGCCTGTTTCTACCGCAGATGATCCTGTATGTACTTCATCAGCATTCACCAAAATAATATCGCCTTGCGGCGCAACATGATTGCCCCCTGTACGATAAAAACGTTGCGCACCCTCTTCAATCACACCGATACAAAATCCTTCATGAACATGTCGCGAGAACTCCTGCTGAAAGTAACTGGCTTTCAACATTTCTAAACCACCGAGTTCTTCGAGGTGTAAATAATCGACTTGTTCACGAGGTCTGCGTGACATCACGACCTCCTAAGGCATGTATGCATCATTTCAGGTTAACGCGATTTAGATAGATTTATAGAACAAAATTGCTGTTTTATATTTCATAATCTATTTACAACTTTATTAAATCATTTCTAACCACAAACAAAAAAACCTTCTCGAAGGAAGGTTTTTTTAACAGATTAGCTTATTTAGAGCCTTTAATCCCTGCTTGTAATAACAAAGCACCTAAACCACCGATTTTTTGCTCTTGTGGTTTTTCAGCTTTTGGCTTGTTATTTTGCGGACGCTTAAAGTCGCCCTCTTTACGTGGAGGACGTTGACCTTGAGGCTTACGTTCTGAACGTTCAGTACGCTCTTGCTGTGGACGCTGCTGCTGACGTGGTGCTTTAATAGGCGCAGAACCTTCAGCACGCATACTCAAGTTCACACGATTACGTTCAACATCAACTTGCATCACACGAACTTGCACGATCTGACCTGGTTTCACGACTTTGTGTGGGTCAGAAACGAATTCATTTGCAAGTTCAGAGATATGCACTAAACCATCTTGGTGTACACCTACGTCCACGAATGCACCGAAGTTGGTTACATTGGTTACAACGCCTTCAAGCTGCATACCTTCAGTGAGTTGTGCAACTTCGGTAATGTCTTCACGGAACTTCGCTGTACGGAACTCAGGACGAGGGTCACGACCTGGTTTTTCCAATTCTGCTAAAACGTCTTGAATCGTCGGCAAACCGAATTTGTCATCGACAAACTCTTCTGCTTTTACTTGGCGAATAATTTCTGTATTACCAATGATGTCTTTTACAGTTGTTGCTTTTGCGGCAACAATTTTCTCAACCAAGCCATAACTTTCAGGGTGAACAGCAGATGCATCTAATGGCTCAGAACCATCTTGAACACGTAAGAAACCAGCTGATTGTTCAAAAGTACGCTCGCCTAAACGTGGAACTTTCTTCAATGCTTGACGATTATCAAAACGTCCGTTTTCTTTACGATATTCAACGATTTGTTGTGCAATCGCTTTGTTTAAACCTGCGATATAAGCCAAGATCGCTGGAGATGCTGTATTGACATCCACACCCACCGCGTTCACACAGTCTTCAACAACTGCATCTAGTGTTTTTGCTAAACCTGTTTGGTTTACATCGTGTTGGTACTGACCTACACCAATTGATTTTGGATCAATCTTTACAAGCTCTGCTAATGGATCTTGTAAACGACGAGCGATTGAAACCGCACCACGAATAGATACATCAAGTTCTGGAAGTTCTTGTGCAGCCAATTCACTTGCAGAATAAACAGATGCACCTGCTTCACTTACAGTGATACGTGTTAATTTCAGATCCGTATTTGCCGCCATCATTTCAGCAACAACAGCTTCTGTTTCACGGCTTGCTGTTCCATTACCAATCGCAATAAGTTCCACGTGGAACTCTCTGCATAAACGCGCAAGCTCCGCAATCGAACCTTCTTTATCTTCTTTCGGTGCAAATGGATAGATCGTGCTGTGTGCAAGGACATCACCAGCTTTACTAATCACTGCCAGTTTTACCCCTGTACGAATACCAGGATCAACACCTAAAGTAACACGACCACCTGCTGGTGCAGATAGAAGTAAATGACGCAAGTTCTCTGCAAATACATCCATTGCTTCAGCTTCAGCAGATAGACGCTTATCTGTTAGCAATGAGTGTTCAATCTGTGGACGAATCTTACCTAACCAGAATAATTTTGCAGTTTGCTTTAAATAATCTTGACGACTCTGTGGTTGTACTTGGTCTAAGTTGTACTCAGTTTCAATACGCGCCAATGGTGCATCATCTTCACCATCCACTTTTAAACCTAATACATTTTCTTGACGACCACGTAGCATCGCTAACAAACGGTGTGAAGGAACTTTGTTTAAGTTTTCAGAGAACTCAAAGTAATCACGGAATTTCTTACCAACTTCTTTTTTCTCTTCAGATGCCACAGCACTCTTTAGCACAGCAGTTTTAGAAAAAGTTTGTTTTAATTCAGTGGTTAACGCAATATTTTGCGCCCAATCATCAATTAAAATATGCTGAATCGCATCCAACTGACTTTCAAGATCTGGGTAATCTTCATGGCTGAAGCCTGATAATGCTTCTGTAGGATCAACTTGTTCAGCAAAAATCTTTTCTGCAATCGGCCCTAAACCGGCTTCTTTCGCTTTGAAAGATTTGCTTGTGCGTTTTGGACGATACGGCGCATAAATTTCTTCTAATGCATTCTTGGTTTCAGCCGCATTTACACGTGCAAGTAAATCATCACTTAACTTATCTTGTTCTTGTAAAGATTGAATCACTTTCTCACGACGTTCGTACAAATCACGTAGGTAAGCCAAACGTGTGTCGAGTTGACGCAATTGAGTATCGTCTAAGCCTTGCGTGACTTCTTTACGGTAACGTGCAATAAAGGGAACACTGGCGCCTTCATCAATTAAACGAATAGCAGCTTCTACTTGGTTTGGACGTACGGCAAGTTCATTTGCCAACTGCTGAACTAAGTCAGTCATCGTGATTGATTCCACAAGGGTTAATTCTAAAAGCACTGATTATAAAGTCCACGGCTATAAAATCCACCATTGTTTTTTTGAAAATTTTACGAGTAGATTATGCAAATTGATCAATGTTTCTAAAATCCCAAGATTTTTTCAGCTAAATATTGAAAAATAGATTGATTGTCATAATTTTACCTGTATATGTTTGGTATCTATCTCTTGATTTTATTGGCAATATTTGTTGCTTTATAACATAGCCAAACCTGTGCAATGAATCGTATACTGCCTGACATTGCATAATTACGATGACAATAAACGATAAAGGAGCACATCATGAGTTTAGTTGTACCTGCTGAATCGACGGAAACCGTACACCATGAGACAGACCGAGTCGAACGCATTTTAGTGGTCGATGACGATGTGCGTTTGCGTACGCTTTTGCAACGATTTTTAGAAGATAAAGGTTTTGTAGTCAAAACTGCTCATGACGCGACACAAATGGATCGTTTATTACAACGTGAATTGTTTTCGTTGATCGTTCTTGATTTCATGCTTCCTGTCGAAGATGGCTTAAGTATTTGTCGCAGATTACGCCAATCTAATATTGATACTCCAATTATCATGTTGACGGCACGTGGAAGTGACTCTGATCGCATTGCAGGTTTGGAAGCTGGCGCAGACGATTATTTACCGAAACCATTTAACCCAAATGAACTTTTAGCTCGTATTCGTGCTGTGTTACGTCGCCAAGTGCGTGAAGTACCGGGTGCACCGAGTCAACAAGTTGAAGTCGTTAGCTTTGGCCCATGGTCGCTAGATCTTTCAACTCGCACACTTACTCGTGAAGGTCAAGTCGTGACTTTGACGACTGGTGAATTTGCTGTATTAAAAGCACTGGTTCAGCATCCACGTGAACCTTTGACCCGTGATAAATTGATGAATTTAGCACGTGGTCGTGAATGGGGTGCAATGGAACGTTCGATTGATGTTCAAGTGTCTCGTTTACGCCGTTTAATCGAAGACAATCCTGCCCGCGCTCGCTATATTCAAACCGTTTGGGGTGTAGGCTATGTTTTTGTTCCAGATGGTGCTGAGTAAGTTCAGGAATTTCAACGTTGAAACTGGAACCCATTGACCCTCAAGCTTTTACTGAGTTTGTATCTTACTCTGAACGACCACGTACCAAGTGGGAACGTTTTTTAGATAAGATCAAACCACGTTCCACTGCGATGCGTACCACTATTTTGGTACTATTCACCGTATTCTTCAGCTTATTTATGTCTTTGTGGTTCTTCTGGCGAACTTTGTATTTGCCAGAGTTACAACAACACGCACGCTATCTCGCTATTGAATTAGAGCTGGTCAATAATCCTGATATTCGAATTTTGCATCGTGATACAGAAGTCGATATTGATACATGGTTAAAAAACCGTATTGGTATCGAATACATCACTGATCCGAAAGAATTTCCAAAGATTGAAGACAAATTTCTAGCTGAATTATTTACTGATGAAATCGAAGCCAAACTTGCCAAAGAGTTAGGTGTTGATAACGTCACCGTTTATTTTAAATTTAAACCAATTCCTCGTATCTGGATTCAAACTCCAGAGATGAATGGTAACTGGGTGCGTGAACCACTAAAAACCTATACCAATTACAGTGTTGAACTGATTGCAACATGGTTGTTTGGTGTACCGATCTTATCTTCAATTATTATTCTAACCTTGGTTCGCCAAATGAATCGTCCATTGCGTCGATTACAAAATGCCGCCAATAGTTATAGTAAAACAGGTAAAGCACCTTATTTAGATACTAATCACGGGCCTTTAGAAATTCGTCAGGTGAACCAAGCTTTTAACCATATGGTTTATACGCTTGAACAAACTGAGCGAGACCGTCAAATTATGTTGGCTGGGATTTCCCACGATTTGCGCACACCATTGACGCGTATTCGTCTCACTGCAGAAATGCTACCCGATGAATTCTTTCGTGAAGGTCTAATTTATGATGTTGATGATATGGATGCGATTCTTAACCAATTCATTTCGTACATGCGTGATGGATCGGATGAAGAACTCACTGATACCAATATCAACACGTTGCTGCAAGAACTTGTCATTCAATTCAAACCATTAGATATACGTTTTGAAATGCAGGATTTACCTACTATTCCTGCTCGTAGTCTCTCTTTAAAGCGTCTGATCGCCAATTTAATCAATAATGCGAAACGCTATGGTGCCGAACCGATTGAACTTTCTGCAAGCCATGTAGACGAACACATCCTCATCACTGTTGCTGATCATGGTGAAGGCATTCCACCCGATCAAGTTGAAGAACTCATGCAACCCTTTGTACGTGGTAATTCAGCGCGCACTGTTCAAGGTAGCGGACTTGGCCTTGCAATCGTAAAACGTATTGTGGATATTCATCAGGGTAAAATTAGCATTCGCAATCGTGAGCAAGGTGGTTTAGAAGTTGTGATCTCTTTACCAATCGTGACTCCTCATGTTGAAGAGACTGAGAAAAATACGATTAGCAAGATTAAACAAACACTTAGTGAACACTTCTAATTCAATACAAGATCAATCAAAAATGTCTCGTATTTTTGCTCGCAAATCATCTTCTATTTCACATATTAGACCTTAGCCGTAGTCCAATTCCCTTTTGCTTTTTTAGCGCTAAAATCCATATCTAATGAAAAAGCAATATTGAGAATGGATGATGTCTTTAAGTCGTATTCGCCTTGCGTCTCTACACGACAAAGTGATGAGTGCAGAACAGGCTGCTCGCTTTATTGAAAATGATATGACGGTTGGTATGAGCGGATTTACTCGTGCAGGAGAAGCGAAAGCCGTTCCTCAAGCACTGGTTGAACAAGCCAAAAAAAATCCGTTAAAAATCACGTTAATTACTGGTGCAAGTCTCGGAAATGACTTAGACAAACAACTGACGGAAGCAGGTGTACTTGCGCGCCGCATGCCATTCCAAGTTGACAATACCTTACGTCGTGCAATTAATAACGGCGAAGTGATGTTTATTGACCAACATTTATCTGAAACCGTTGAACAAATGCGTAATCAGCAGCTCAAACGTCCAGATGTAGCTGTGATTGAAGCGGTCGCAATCACTGAAGATGGTCACATTGTTCCAACAACATCCGTTGGTAACTCGGCAAGCTTTGCAATTTTCGCTGAAAAAGTGATTGTAGAAATCAACACATCACTCAGCGAAAACTTTGAAGGCTTACACGATATTTACATCCCAACCTATCGTCCAACGCGTACGCCACTGCCTTTAACTCAAGTGGATGATCGTATCGGCTCTACTGCGATTCCAATCGATCCTGCAAAAATCGTCGGTATCGTGTTCAACGATACAGCTGACTCACCTTCAACAGTGACGGCGCCAGATGATGAGACTCAAGGCATTGCGAATCATTTGATTGCATTTTTTGAGAAAGAAGTTGCTGCTGGTCGTTTAGCGAAAAACTTGGGTCCTTTACAAGCGGGTATTGGTTCTATTGCAAATGCTGTTCTCACTGGTTTGAAAGATTCAAACTTCGAAGATCTTGTGATGTACTCTGAAGTACTTCAAGACTGTACGTTTGAGTTGATCGATGCAGGTAAAATGAAGTTTGCTTCTGGTAGCTCAATTACACTTTCAGCTCAGTGTGGCGAGCGTGTATTTGGCAATCTAGAGCACTACAAAGATAAATTAGTCTTACGTCCACAAGAAATTTCAAATCACCCTGAAATTGTGCGTCGCTTAGGTATTATTGGGATCAACACTGCCCTCGAATTTGATATTTATGGCAATGTGAACTCAACTCACGTTTGTGGTACCAAGATGATGAATGGTATTGGTGGATCAGGTGATTTTGCACGTAATGCGCACTTGGCAATCTTTGTCACCAAGTCAATCGCAAAAGGTGGAGATATTTCTTCGATCGTGCCGATGGTGAGCCATGTTGATCACTGTGAACATGATGTTGATATTCTAGTGACAGAACAAGGCTTGGCTGACCTTCGTGGTTTAGCGCCGCGTGAGCGTGCACGTGTGATTATCGATAATTGTGTACACCCACTCTACCAAGCAGCATTAAACGATTATTTTGATCGTTCATGTGAGCGTGGTGGACATACGCCTCATATTCTTCGTGAAGCATTGTCATGGCATGCAAATTTTGAAGAAACAGGTCATATGCTATCGAACGGTTCTTTAGCTAAAACAGCTTAAATTTCCTTTGTAGCAAATAAAAGGCTGAATCTGTTGATTCAGCCTTTTTCTATTTAGAACTTCACACCGTAAGATATACCTAAGATATGTTGATCCATTTCTAGATTTGCCTCACCCCCACCAAATGCTGTCGGGATAGACTGATTGCCTTTTACGGTTTCTTTTAAACCATAGGTATAGGCAACACTTAACTCTTGCGCTCGGTCAATATCCCACGTCGCGCCTAGACTAATATGATCTTTAATCACACCTGGTGCTAGAATATTTAAGAAAGTCTGATCTTGTGGGATAGGCTGATCATTATGGCTATAACCAGCACGCACTGTGAGTTGTGGATTGACTTGATAGCTTGCTCCCAACTTATAGACGTTAATATCTTTCCAACCGAAACCCTGTCCCTTTTCTGATCCGAAAGTATTCCCTTGCATCACAGAAGCTAAACTAAAAGGATTACCGACCGAATCAACATCCGAATAATTGATTCGCTGTACATCCGCTAATACAGTCAAAGCAGGGGTTAACCTGAAGCTCGCTCCAATCCCGTAACTCTCAGGAACATCAAAATCACCCGATTCAGCAAATAAACCGCGATACTTATCAAATTTATCTGCATCAATTTTTGACGCATAGTTTGCTCCGACAGTAACGACATCATTTAATTTCGCACTCCAGCCCACTCGCACCCCAATCCCTGTAGCAGAGTCTTTACCTTTATTGCTTAGATTTTTTCCATCATTTGAAAATGGGGCAAAACCAGAAATTCCTTTCGCTTCAAAACGTTGATAAAGAAAATTTGTCGCAATCCCGATTGATTGATTTTCACTATAGCGCCATGCAACCGTTGGAGAGACAAATATCTGAGATAAATCAACACCCGCTTCGCCTGTATTACCAAATTCAGCATAAGGATTGCGTTTATAGGTCGTATTCATACCACCATTGCCATAAATCGCTAAGCCTAAAGCAACGCTATCATTTACTTTCTTATTGATCGCAAATTCAGGCAGTACAAAGTATTCACGACCATTACCGCTGTATTGTCCATTGGCACCGGCTAAGTTCCCCTCAATCTCAGCAGAGCGTTTAGGATTAAATAGGGTCGCACCAACATCTACACGGCTATCAATCCAGCTCAAACCTGATGGATTACTCGCTATAGTGAGCGCATCGTTAAATGCAGCGATAGAGGCACCAGCTTGACCTTGGGCTTTCACGCCATAACCATGCATAAAATAGCCTGTAGTCGCAGATGCGTGCTGTGCTATACCCGATAAAAGAACAACTGGAAGAGCTACCCCGATAAACTTTTGCATAACTTATCTTCAACAAAAATAATATATTCACAAGTATATTGTTTTTCTTTTATTCATATAACTAAGTAAAATTGAGATGCATATTCTTTTTATTCATAAAGAGTTTTTAATATAGAACTTAGAAAGACTTAAATATGAATTACGCATAATTTAACCCATAAAAAAACCCCAAACATTAGTTTGGGGTTTTTGAATATGGTGGCGTGACCCAGGATCGAACTGGGGACACACGGATTTTCAATCCGTTGCTCTACCTACTGAGCTATCGCGCCAATGGCGTGTATTAAGCCGCATCTACAGCAAATAGTCAACAATTATCCTGAGCTTTTGATTTGATTGCCCATTTTTCAGGCAAAAAAGTCCAGATAAAAAAAATCCCTGATGGGATCAGGGATTGAAATTTCGAATCTATGGTGGCGTGACCCAGGATCGAACTGGGGACACACGGATTTTCAATCCGTTGCTCTACCTACTGAGCTATCGCGCCAAAGTGGGCGTATTAAACAATGTTTGTCAAAATCCGTCAAGTTAATTTAAGGATTTTTAGATTAAGTGTTTAATTTAACTCCAATTAGAACCCATATTTAGCTCGCGATTAGATTTTTCCAAGATGTGATAGACAACGATGAATCGCGCCACATCCAGGTTCAAACTGTTTTACGCCCTGCTCTTCTTCGATACGGCAAACTTCCTCAACGAGGCGTTCTGCCACACCGCGACCGCGATTGGATGGATGTACAACAATATATTCCAAAACACGGCTCTCACCTTGTCCTGTGACCCAGATTGCACCTATAATTTTGGTGTTAAATTCAGCGGTATAAACTGTGGTATATTGCTGTAGATCTTGTTCAAGTTGCTGCATTGCATCTTGCCCATCACCAAACTCTGGACTGGTGTCATAAAGTCGCTCTAGCTGGGTACGAATTCCTAGATTTTCTAGTGAACTGTAAGCATGTACGGTAATAGGCATTGATTAACCCTCCTGAGCAAACTATGATGCTGTCACTTTTTCGTCACAGCGAAACTTTGGTTTTTAATTCAATCATTTTTGACGTTTTTTGAGGAACGTGTCCATGACGCAACGTATCAGTGAAGTGGTAAGAAATACCAACGAAACAAAAATTCGAGTTCGTCTCAATCTCGATGGTACTGGTCAAGGCACACTCAACACTGGAGTTCCATTTTTAGACCATATGATTGATCAAATCAAGCGCCATGGTCTATTTGATATCGATATTCATTGCGATGGTGACTTGGAAATCGATGATCACCATACCGTCGAAGACTGTGGAATCACCTTGGGACAAGCCTTTGCGCAAGCTTTAGGCGATAAAAAGGGCTTACGTCGTTACGGTCATTTCTATGCACCACTCGATGAAGCACTTTCGCGTGTTGTCGTTGATCTCTCTGGTCGTCCAGGCTTGTTTATGGATATTCCATTCACACGTGCCCGTATCGGAACATTCGATGTCGATTTATTTTCAGAATTTTTCCAAGGTTTTGTCAACCATGCGTTGATGACCTTACATATCGACAATTTAAAAGGCAAAAATAGCCATCACCAGATCGAAAGTGTATTCAAAGCTTTGGCACGTGCTTTACGTATGGCGTGTGAGGTTGATCCTCGTGCCGAAGGCATGATTGCATCAACGAAAGGTAGCTTGTAATGACGCGTATTGCTTTACTTGATTATGGCATGGGCAACTTACACTCAGCAGCCAAAGCGCTAGAGCATGTAGGTGCAACAGTTGATGTGACTAATGATCCTAAGCTGATTGCCCAAGCGGATAAAATCGTGTTCCCAGGCGTAGGTGCCATGCGTGACTGTATGCAAGGCATGCATGAGGCAGGAATTGATGAAGTCGTTCGTCAAGCGGCTTTTAACAAACCTGTACTCGCGATTTGTGTTGGCATGCAAGCATTGCTACAAAGCTCTGAAGAGAATGGTGGCGTAGAAGCTTTGGGTATTTTTGAGGGTGTGGTCAAACACTTCCCTGAAATTCCGAATTTAAAAGTTCCGCACATGGGTTGGAACCAAGTACATCAACTTGATCCAAGTCATCCAATGTGGAACAACATCGAGCAAGATGCTCGTTTTTATTTCGTACATAGCTACTATGTCGAACCAAAAGATTCTACAGTTACAGCGGCAACTTGTGATTATGGTGTGAACTTCTGCACAGCGATTCACAAAGACAATTTATTCGCGACCCAATTCCATCCAGAGAAAAGTCATACTGCTGGTTTACAGTTGTTAAAAAACTTTGTGGAATGGAAAATCTAAGCATTTGAACAAGTTTAGCTCCTGATAATAAAGCCAATTTTAAATTGGCTTTATTTTTTTAATTGCCTTATCTATTTATTTCTCATTATTTTTTGCATATCATGCAAACACTTTGAATAAAAATCAAACAACAGATAATTTCAAAATTAAATTTAAAAATCAGAGACTACAGGAAAATAATATGTCTTCTCAGCTTCAAACAAATGATTCAGGTTTTAGTGCAAATGGGCGTTTTGGCAGACTTTCTTACTTAGGCTGGAATATGTTACTCGTGGTCTTCGTATTCATTTTGGGTATTATCGCAGCGTTTTTTGTTCCAGCTTTGAGTCCTTCAACGACAAGTTCATCGATGTATGTATTTGGTGGACTCTTTATCATTGTTTATATTGCAATGATCTACTTCAGCTTTATTTTCTCAATCCGCCGTTTACATGATCGAAATCAAACAGGTTGGTTGTCATTAGTGATGATTATTCCTTTCATCAATTTCTTATTTTTTATTTACTTGAGTTGTGCAAAGGGTGATGAAAATACAAATAACTATGGCTCACCTCGTATTACTCAGGGTTGGGAAAAAGTCTTAGCTTGGATATACATTATTATCCTTCCACTCTGCATTTTAGCCATAGCAGCATCCGCAATTCCTGCTTACCAAAACTATATTCAAAAAAGCCAACAGCTCCAGATGGAACAAATGAATAGATATGCAGAATAAACCAAGTCTATTTTTCAAAGCCAAGTGGGAAAACTTGGCTTTTTCATTTGATCAAAACGGTTTAAGCTGAGTGAAACGATTTGAGCTCATTTCATGGAAATGCAACAACAAACTGCGCTTTTAAGCAAAGAACAAATACGCACCTTCCCTGCATTTCAAAACTTAAATCCAGATCGAATTTATGTCATCCATACACTTAATCAGTGTTTACAAATTGAAGCTGAGCTTAAATTTGTGCAAGTGTTCGGCTTTGATACAGAATCCAAACCGACCTTCAAAGTCGGTGAAAAATCAACAGGCCCTCACCTTATCCAGTTGTCTAGCTTAGAAAATGCTTATCTTTTTCAGGTGAATCCAGAAATATTGGCTTTCTTAAAACCTATTTTAGAAAATGAACAACAACTCAAAGTTGGTTTTGGTTTAAAAAATGATGCCAGTGGTTTTAGACGCAAAGGGATTCATCCAAACGGTCTGATTGATTTAGCAAAATGCTTTTCAAATTTTGGATATAACACCCAAGTCGGTGTACAAACGGCAATTGCTTTGTTATTTCAGCGTTATTTTCCTAAAAGTAAAAAAATTAGCACCTCTAACTGGTCTGTTAAACAACTCAGCCCTCAACAAATCAATTATGCTGCGGCAGATGCTTATGCCGCGCGTATTATTTTTGAATATCTCTACCAGCATCAAAGTTTCACGTCACCACTTCAACAACAAATCGAAAAAATACTCACAGGTTCTCAATCCAAGACTTAGAGATTGATCAATACTTTGTTAATATGTAGCCAATTTTAATTTACGATGAAGCTAGGAGCGAAAGCATGCTAATCATCCCTGCAATTGACCTGAAAGATGGTAAATGTGTACGTTTAAAACAAGGACGCATGGAAGACGATACTGTTTTCTCTGATGATCCTGTGGCAACTGCACAACATTGGGTTGATGAAGGCGCACGTCGTTTACATTTAGTTGATTTAAATGGTGCTTTCGCTGGTACGCCAATTCACAAACCAGTGGTTGAAGCTATTGCGCGAGCACAACCTGAATTACCAATCCAAATTGGTGGTGGCATCCGTTCACTTGAAACCATCGAGCACTACTTAGATGCTGGCGTATCGTTTGTCATTATCGGTACCAAAGCAGTCAAAGAACCTGAGTTTGTTGAAGAAGCATGTAAACAGTTTGCAGGTCATATTATTGTTGGTATCGATGCGATCAATGGCATGGTTGCAACTGACGGTTGGGCAAATGTCACTGATGTTAAAGCGACAGATCTTGCTAAACGTTTCGCTGACGCTGGTGTATCTAGCATCGTCTACACTGATATTGCACGTGATGGCATGATGCAAGGTGTCAACGTTGAGCAAACTGTTCACTTAGCTCAATATTCAGGATTACCTGTTATTGCATCTGGTGGTGTCACCAATCTTGATGATGTACGCAACTTGAAAGGTCAATCAGGTATTTTAGGTGCTATCACAGGTCGAGCAATTTATGAGGGCACTTTAAGCCTTCGTGAAGCTCAACTTTTACTGGATGAACAATCACTTTAATTGTGTTTAGCTCTAGCGATTTGAATAATGGCTAGAGCTTTTTTCGCTTAAATGTTATCCTCATCCTGATTTTTATCTCGATCTTCAATTCTATAATGTCACTTACGCCACCCTAGTTTTTACAGCCCCCTCTTGTAAATAACTCATCACTGTCTAGTGATGTGGTGTAGTCGTGTGCATTTTTATATCACATCACTAGCCTTTAAAATATTTTTCAAAAATAGGCTATTTCTATGTTTTCCAATGTACGAGAACAATGGTTCTCTAATATCCGTGCCGATGTGCTGGCGGGTCTTGTGGTCGGCTTAGCGCTGATTCCTGAGGCGATTGCATTTTCTATCATCGCGGGGGTTGATCCCAAAGTTGGTTTATATGCGTCCTTCTGTATTGCAGTCGTGATTTCTTTTGTTGGTGGGCGTCCTGCCATGATTTCAGCAGCGACTGGCGCAATGGCTTTGGTCATGGCAAGTCTGGTGAAAGAACATGGATTACAATATCTACTTGCAGCAACATTATTAACAGGTGTACTGCAAATTCTGGCGGGCTATTTAAAACTCGCAAAACTCATGCGATTTGTTTCTAAATCTGTGGTGATTGGCTTCGTCAACGCGCTTGCTATCCTCATTTTTATGGCGCAATTACCTGAATTGATCAATGTAACATGGCATGTATATGCATTAGTTGGCTTGGGTTTAGCCATTATTTATCTCTTCCCTTTACTCCCTAAAATTGGAAAACTTATTCCCTCTCCTTTGGTCTGTATTATCGTTATTAGCCTGATCGCAGTAGGTTTCGGAATTGATATTCGCACTGTGGGAGATATGGGTGAATTGCCAGATACACTGCCTGTATTCTTATTACCCGATATTCCTCTTAACCTAGAAACGCTACAAATCATTTTACCTTATTCGATTGCACTCGCAGCCGTGGGCTTACTTGAATCCATGATGACAGCCACGATTATTGATGAAATGACCGATACGCCAAGTGATAAATTCCAAGAATGTAAAGGTCAAGGGATAGCTAATATCGCATCTGGTTTTATGGGTGGGATGGCGGGGTGTGCCATGATTGGTCAATCCATGATTAATGTAAAATCAGGTGGTCTAACCCGATTATCAACATTTTCAGCAGGCGTATTTTTGCTGATCTTAGTCGTCTTTATTAGTGACTGGCTCAAAGTTATTCCTATGGCAGCATTGGTTGCCGTGATGATTATGGTCTCGATTAGCACATTTGAGTGGAAATCACTGACAGGTTTTAAATCTAATCCCAAAAGTAGTAACGTGGTTATGATTGTCACTGTTATTGTAGTTGTAGCAACCCATAACTTGGCACTCGGTGTACTCACAGGTGTATTACTATCCGCTTTATTCCTTGCCAATAAATTAGAAAATGATATTCGTGTTGAAAGCTATATAGAAAATGATGCACGAGTCTACGATTTAAAAGGTCAAATCTTTTTCAGCTCCTCAGAAAAATTCATGCAGAGTTTTAATTTCCAAGAACCAATTTCTAAGGTCATTATTGATTTAACTCATTCACATATTTGGGATGTAACTTCAGTGGCAATGCTAGATTCTGTGGTGAATAAGTTCCAAAGAAATGGGGTCAATGTCACGGTACGTGGGTTGAATGAAGCCAGCTCAATCATGATTGATAAATATGGAACACATACTAAACATCAGTTTGATGCAATTTAGTTCAACACACTAACACCATTAAACATAAAAAAGCCAAACTTTCATGTTTGGCTTTTTCAGATCAATAAATCACATTTCGAATAAAGCGAAGTATGTCAGTACCTTGATTGCTATAACGGTAAGGAACAGAACTATCAAATAAAAACGATGTACCCGCTGCAACTAAATGTGTTCCAGAAGCAAATTCTAGACTCAGTTCACCTTCAATGACATAGATCAACTCCTGCCACCCTTGTTGATCAGGTTCAGCAACATAGGTCTCTCCAACAGCCAATGTCCATGTCCATAATTCGACTTGAGTACGTGCAGGGATGGATGCCTGTAAAGTTGCCTGACTCTCAAGATGAGAGCCCTGCCATGCCAAAGTCTTAACGATCGCAGAATCCACAAGCTCTGGTGCTGTCACAAGTTGCTTGAAATTCACATCTAAAGCATTTGCGATTGCATCAAGTTTGGTCAGACTAATATTTACCATTCCTGTTTCTAAAGATGCAATGGTACGTCGACTCACGCCAGCCCGCTCTGCCAGCTCTTGCTGACTCAGTTGATGCTGGTTTCGATAAAATCGAATATTCTGCCCTACATATTGCAATACCGCATCAGGATGATTCATGCAGTTTCACTCTCATTTAATTATGCGCAATATATTGCACAAATGCATAAATTAATGCAACATGTGCAGTATATTGCACGTTGATTTGGAATTTGGTTTTGACAGCTTTCTCGCAATCACCTAGAGCAGCACAATTTGCATTGATTTTTATCACCATGATTTGGGGTGGGACTTTTCTAGCAGTGCAATATGCACTCAACTTTAGTACACCGATGTTTTTTGTCGGTTGTCGTTTTGCAGTTGCTGCGGCTGTAATTTTCCTACTTTCATTAAAATCCATGTCGGGTTTAACGCTCAAAGAAACGCTGGCTGGAACTGCTATCGGTATCATGATTGCGATTGGTTATGGCACACAAACGATTGGTCTACAAAGTATTTTAAGTAGCGAATCGGCTTTTCTTACTGCGCTTTATGTTCCTTTAGTACCTATTCTCATGTGGGTTATTTTTCAAAAATCACCATCACTCATGACATGGATCGGCTCAGCATTAGCATTTACAGGCTTAGTCCTACTGACTGGAAATGGTTTTTCCAATATCACGCTCTCTTATGGACAAGTACTTACCCTGATCTGTGCTTTAGTGATTGCATTAGAGATTATTTTGATTGGTTATTTTGCAGGACGAGTAAATTTACGACGCGTTACTGTGATTCAACTTATGGTTGCCGCCCTACTCTCTTTCGCTAGTATGCCTTTGGTTGGTGAACATCAGCTACCAGCATTTTCATGGCCTCTCCTATTAATCGCAACTGGATTGGGGCTCGCCAGTGCTTTAATTCAGTTTGTTATGAACTGGGCACAAAGCATGGTTGATCCAAGTCGTGCAGCGATCATTTATGCAGGTGAACCTGTTTGGGCAGGTTTGATTGGAAGAATTGCAGGTGAGCGTTTGCCCTTACTCGCATTATTTGGCGGATTACTGGTGGTATTAGGTGTTTTGGTGAGTGAGCTCAAACTCAAAATCCTCAACTCTCCTCAAAACAATAAAGATGCTTAGCTTACTTTTCTTTTATTGGCGGCTCATTCTTCTTCAGTAGCATCTGAGGTTGATAATATTCAACGATTGGCATTGGATCATAGAAGGGATGTAATAAAGCTTTTCATTCTTGATAAGCAGCAGACTTTCTAAACCCTTCTGTGTGATCTTCAATATGATCCCAAAATATCATCAGAATATAGCGATGATCATCTTGAACATTTTTGATCAGCTGTACTGCATTTAATCCCACCATCGGATAAATAATCGCTTTGGCTTTTTGAAATGCTGCCTCAAATGCCTGACTTTGATTGGGTTTAATTGTTAAATGCACATGTTCTATGATCATATTTCATTCTACTGATTTATACATTGGAACATTATCATATAAACACAGTAAACCATTAATCCCACGGTATACGACCCAAGCCAATGAAAAAGCAATAACACTCAAGAAACCCCCAAAAAAACCTGAGGCTAGACTATCTGACAGAGAATCATGTCCAAACCACAAAAGGAATCCAAATAAGAATAATGCTGATAAATTCCAAAAGAGATACCACCAAAACGTGCGAATTTGCCATTTGAAATGACTTTCTAAGATTGTTCCTTTCACATCTTTACGCTTAATGTAATTTAGCACTACAGCAACGATAGCAAGCACACCACCAGTTAAACATGCAACAATATAAAAAATATACAAAATATAGGTCAATGTACGATTTGCTTTTTGATCAACTGCATGACTCATATTGATCTATCTCCCTCACCCACTCATGTGGAAAATTATTTGAAAAATTTGAATTTTAATGTGTAAATATTTACTTAGATAACATTGCTATTTTGCATATAAATACAGGTTTAAAATAAAGTTGATCACCATCATATAACAGTGATCAACCCCATCGTTTACGAATACATAGGTTTATTGTCATTGAGAGCAATCAACCCACGTATTGCACGATATACAATCCAAACCCAAGCAGCGAAAATCACCGCTACACAGAAAACCGTTCCTGATAATGCAACACCCGCAAACGCATTCGGATTATCGCCTGTAAAAAACAAGAAGAAGAATGGAATAAAGGCAATGATATTCCAAGCGAGATACCACCAAAATGTCCGAATCTGCCAAGTAAAATGACTTTCAAAAATAGAGCCTCTTACATCGCTACGTTTTACATAGTTAATAATTAAGGCAATCACTGCCAATAATCCACCTGTAAAAATCGCAATGATATAAAGTACGTAAAGGACCAAAGTCAAAGTACGGTTCGGGTCTTGATCAACGGAATAATTCATTTTATTTATCTCCAGAAACGAACTCCCTCAATAGAACACATTGAGTGGAGAAATTAACCAACATATCAATAATATATGGAAGACTATGGTACAGAAATAAATCTTACGAAACGGTTGTTTTTGTGTTTTATGTCTCAGTTTTTGTTGTGCTAACCAACCTGCACACCATCCTCCAAGCGAATCCACGATATGTAAGGTTTGCTCAGGAATACGGCGATTCCCCAATTGTGCCGCCTCTTTGTCTTGAGCATATAGCCAATAACTCAAGACATTCATCAAACTGACGAACAATAAAGTATAAGGCGGTAATAATTTACTAAAGCTCGCGATGACCATGAATACAATATAAATCACAATGGCAATTTGCATCGCTGTCCAACGTTTAGCAGGCTTCGCAGCTGAAGGTTTCGGCTTATGTTCAAATACTTGGGCTGCTTTTAGATAACTGACTTGCTGAGCGCGATAACGACCACTCTCATCTAAGATCACCAAGTACTCCAAAGCACAACCTACAAGAGGTCGAGGACCTGTGCGAGCAAAGTCCTTGATGTGTAAAAAGACCCGATCTTTGTGCTTATCATTCGGTTGAATAAAACCATAGCCTTTATCATCAAACCATTCTACTAAACGACCTTGGTCTCGCATGCTTTTTCCTTAAGCTTGAACTTTTTGTAAACGATCTTGCAGCATCATCCGCATTTCCATCGGGTCTTTTTGTGAAATGTCTTCACCAGTACGACCCTGTTCCGCATTTTTTTGTGCAACTTGGAGACGCATACTCCAGAAACGACATGCAGCCATTGCCAAGAAAATATTTAAACACGCTAGCTCATCAGCTGTGAGTTGACGAATGCTTTGATACGCTGCAAGGAAAGCCTCTGCCTTGGCTTGGTCTATATGAGCGTTTGGATAAGCAGTACAGAAATCATTGATACTAATCGCAATATCAAATAAAAATTCATCTTGATTTAACTCATAAAAATCAAGAATCCCTCGTAATTGATCACCTTCAAATAATGTATTGTCTCTAAATAGATCAGAATGAATAAAACCGACAGGACGATCAGGATATTGCTGTGTAATTTTGGCAAATTGCTGAAAAACTTGATCCAATAGGGATTGATCATCGTCATTCATATTGGGTCTAAGTTGCTCTGCTACATCTGACCAATACTGATGATTACGATTAAAATCACGCTTTAAAGGAAAATCTTTCAACGCCACATGAATTTTTGCTTGAGCCTGAGCAATCGCTTGGATTTGTAATAATGTTGCTTCTTCTGGATGTTCACCCATCAAGCGTGGGGCAATTTGTGCAGGTTTATCTGCGATGCTATGAATGGCTTGACCATGGTGTTTCAATGGTACAGCAACGGCAACCCCTGCCTCTCCCAAACAGTCTAGTACGGGAACAAGCTCACCAGCTCCTTCAGCATCAAGCTCTTCAAAAACAGTAAGAACGTAATGTTTTTGAGTTTGATCCACCAAAAAATAGTTGGTGTTTTGAATACCGCCTTGGATTGGAATCAGGTCAATCACTACCAAACCATAAGGTTCAGCAAAAGCTTGAACATCTTCTAAACTCAACGGGGTATAAACCGACATGGAAAACCTGCAAAAAATAGCTGTGAAGTTTGATAGAATACCCTTTCCCTCCATGAAGGTGTAGCACCAGAGTCGGTCTCCTTTCTCTATTGGCGATTTTTTGGAAAATTTTATGCTCGCAAAACGTATTATCCCTTGCTTAGATGTTGATAATGGTCGAGTCGTCAAAGGCGTTCAATTCCTTGATATTCGTGATGCAGGTGATCCTGTCGAAGTTGCACGTCGTTATAACGAACAAGGTGCCGATGAAATTACCTTTTTAGATATTACTGCTACCCATCATGGACGCGATACGACTTACCGTACTGTTGAGCGCATGGCTGAGAGTGTCTTTGTCCCTTTAACCGTAGGCGGTGGTGTACGTAAAGTCGAAGATATCCGTTTACTCCTGAATGCCGGTGCAGACAAAGTCAGTATCAACTCGGCAGCGGTGTTCAACCCTGAATTTGTTCAAGAAGCATCCCAACGTTTTGGTGCTCAATGTATCGTGGTTGCAATTGATGCGAAAAAAACTGGTGAAAATAAGTGGGAAATCTTTACCCACGGTGGACGCAAGCCAACAGGTATTGATGCAATAGAATGGGCTGTCAAAATGGCAGACTTTGGTGCAGGTGAATTACTGATTACCAGTATGGATGCCGATGGAACCAAAGCAGGCTATGACATCGCTTTAATGCGTCAAATCAATGATCGTGTAACGATTCCAACGATTGCTTCAGGTGGTGTAGGAAATTTACAACATTTGGCAGATGGTATTTTGAAAGGTGGCGCAGATGCTGTACTTGCCGCTTCCATTTTCCACTTTGGTCAACATACGATTCCTGAAGCGAAAAAATATTTAGCTGAGCAAGGTATTGAAATGCGCCTTTGAGCAATAAAAAATAGCAAGATCCAAACCTCTCAATGCGATTGCTTGAGAGGTTTTTTATTCGGCAAATTTTAGTCAAAAAAATACCTTGCTCAGCAAGGTATATGAAATGCGTTTATACAACGCTAGAGGGTAAACGAAAAACAATAAATTTGAATAAATATCAAGCAACAAAAAGGCTTGGTCTAAATTAGCGAGATATTCAGCAAAAATATTGACATTAAAAACCAATTTTATTGACAATTCACGACAGAAGCACGCGACTAGCATCATGTTTTGTCAAAACACCCTCTTCACGCTATATCAAGATGCAACCGATACTTTTTCGATCTCTTCTATCTGAGCGGCGGTCACCAATTTTGGTTTCTGCTCTACCCATTTTGCAGGAAATACTAATTCAATCGCTTCAGTTAATATCTTCGAAATCGGTGCAGGTAAAGGCAGACCCAATGGATTAGCTTCTTTCAAATCTGCTGAAGACACCACACGCGTCCCCATCACATAATCAAACCAAGGACGAGTAACACACCAATTTGCATCTTGGTTCGAGTTCATGTGGTGATCATAGTGCCATGGGATCGTGCGCTTCGCCCAATCAGGCTCAAGATGGGCACGGCGATGAATATAATAATAATTCCCCGCACTATAAATCGCTGCAAGTGCCATGCCTTTTGAAAAAGGATAGAACACAACACTGGCCACACCTGCGGCTACAGCAAGTGACATTAACTCATTACGCGTACGCCAGTGATCAATGCCTTCCACATAACATTCATCCGAGAAATCTTGTTTACGCACTTCACGATGATGCGCCCAATGCGACTCCATGCTTTTAGGTACAGGGCTATAACGGGGTTGCCCAGGACGATGCACACCATGCAAAACGTATTTATGTGCGAACCATTCAAATGCATTTGCAACCGCTAAACCAGCGATAAAACCCTTGATCATTTTGATCTCCTAAACTGTGCTTCTTTTTATTTAAGATATAAATTTTTGTAGGCGAAGTATTGACGATACGATATATTAATATTGACAAAACACGACAATAAGAGGAACAGACAGGATGTCTCAACTCAAGAATTATACAGGATCAGTTTACGGTGGCTTGGGGCATTTACTGGCGACTTATTGTGAAGCTAAAAATCTAGCTTTACCTGAACAATTACAAAAAATTCAAAACCTTGAACGCTTTGATTATGTCATTTGGCGGGATCTACTTGAAGAGTTGAATCAACTACATCCAAAAATCGGTTTAGGATTAGAAATTGCGGAATACGTCCAACCTAAGCATTTAGGGATTATTGCTTACTTAGCCTTATCTTGTGAAAGTCTTGGTGAAGCTTTAGCACGCTATCATGATTTTCATCGACTTATTTATGATGGAAGTCCTTTAATTGTTGAATTTAATCAACCCTATGCATCTATTCGTTGGGAAGCACCTGAACTACACCCCACTCAACTGACAGACGAAATTGCAATAGCACTGATGGTGCAATTCCTTAAACTGTTTATGTCAGGGGAAATGATCCATTTACACGAAGTTCATTTTGTGAATCCTGCACCTAAAAACCTCACGGTGTATGAACAGTATTTCCACTGCAAAGTTCGTTTTGATCAACCTAAGACTCAGCTTTTACTCCCGATTACTGAAGCATTCAAACCACTAAAAACAGGTGATCACACCCTGCAACAATTGTTATTGCAACAAGCTCAGGCACTATTAGATAAACTACCGAATTCAACACAATTAGATCAGCGTTTACAACATGCAATTTTAACGGGCTTACAGAAGAATCAATATCAGATTGATTTTATCGCTGAGAAATTGGGACTTTCTGTACGACAATTACAGCGTCATTTACAGCAGCAAAACACAACCTTTCAGGAGCGTGTCCAACAAGTCCGCTTTATGTTGGCTACAGAATACTTAAAAGATCCGCACCTGAGTTTGCAAGAAATCTCTTTATTACTTTGCTACTCAGAACAAAGTGCTTTTCAACGTGCTTTTAAACTTTGGACAGGACAAACTCCTCAACAATGGCGAAAACTCAACACAACTTACAGTTCTTTATAAAAACGATTAATGTTCTCACCATTTTACAATTGATCACTAATTAAACAATCTTTATACGAGATTCAGTGACCTATGCTTAATTCATTTAATCAGTATTCCTGTGACGAATACATCTGTGAATCCTGCACGTAGTACGGGTGTAGCTTTCTTTGCAGAAACTGCGGCACTTGGTCAATTATGGTTATTCTGTATTGCACCAATTATAGGTGCAGTTATTGGTGCTCTCATATACAAAGTGGTTGCTACACTCCGAAATTAAATGATCACTCCATAAAAAAACAGCCACTATATGGCTGTTTTTTTTATTGGATTATAAAAATGGATTCTCTATTTCCTGCTCTGGCTTTCGCTCGATCTGTGCAGGTAATTCTTCTTTTTCTAAAGCGATCACCACATCATTAATCAATTGCTGTAAAGCTTTAGCCGCTTTTAATCCCACTTGATCTTTTGTAATCTGCAAATTACCGTACAAACTGACGCAGTCCACTTGGTTTTCAAGCGTCAAATCATAAATCGAAGATGATTCATTTTCAGTTTCAAATGGTTTAAACATTTTCTACTCACTTTATTATTTTCGGGCTATATTCTGAATCTAAATCAATTTACGGCCAAGATCGATTCGATTATCGCAACAATTGTAAGAAATACTGCACAAGTGCATCGACCAATTGTTTTATTAAAGCTTGTTTAGTTTCTTCATCAATTTGCGGAAGACTACTCTGTGAAGTTTGGCTTTGACCCGAACTAAACTGTTTTTGCTGTGCCTGTATCGCTTCTGTAGTCGCTTCTTCAGCACATTGACTTTGACCATCCCAATGTGAATAGCTGATTTCCTTATTGGCTTTGACCTGTTGAGCCGATAATGGTAAATGATAAATATTGCGTTTTTGTTGTTCGGTCAGTTGTGGAAATAAATTAATCCCTAATTTTTCTTCTAGATAACAAACGCTCACCACCTCGACCTGTTCAGAATTATTATTTGGTGCGTAATAAGCCCCAATAATCCCTTGTTTAGGTAAGTACACAGCTTTATAAACCGCAGTCGGGACAATCACACCGCTACCGATTGTTTTGAGTCGTTTTCCTTCAAAAACTGGACCTGTTACAACATATGCATCTTTATGATGTTTGGTCACAACTGCACGGACAGCCTCTTCAAGTTTTCGCCAAACTTCCTGATTGTTTTTAGGTGCTTGAGGCACCATGTTGGCTAAAGAAAAACTATCATATTGTGCAGCAGTATTGTTCATATCTGCATTAGGTGCCATATGCCCACGATCATATCCTGAACCACGATAGTCCGATAACAATGCTCGATGAGCCATTTGTACACGTGTTTCTTCGTGGAAATTATCTTCGCGTTTAATTTTTATACTTAATCGATCAGGGCTTAAATACTCGGCTGACCATAGTGGCGTTTTAGAAACACCTGAATACATGACATTAAAATCATTAAAACATAAGGCATAGCTATGTTTGGTTAAGCTTTCCTTATTGAGCAATGGAGGAACTTCACGATAAAACTGATTAAGACACGCTCCACTACTTGATTGCAATGGAATAAATTTAGAAATCTTTTCACTACCAAAGGCTATCGCAAAGCTTCCTGTTGCGATCAACGCGAGCAGCACTTTTCCAGTATTTTTGCTCAAAAAAGTAGTTTGTGATTTACCTTTTCTCGTTGTTTTCTTTGCCATGACTACATCAAAACCTTTAAGAATGCGAAGCTTAACAACTCAAAAGCTTGATGTATATTGCGTTCCGAGCATGAACGACAATTTATGTCGCAAAACTGTACAATTGATCAGCAGACAATAAAAAAGACACGCGAACGTGCCTTTTTTAAAACCAATTCTTAAATTTCGATTTGACTACCTAACTCGACGACACGGTTAGTCGGAATTTGATAAAAATCACTAACAGGGCTAGTGTTTCGTTGCATTGAGATAAATAAACGTTCACGCCACGGAGACATTCCATCACCAACACTGTGCACGATACGATCGCGTGAAATGAAGAAACTAATCTGCATCAAATCATATTCAAATTCTAATTGCTCATATGCTTGCATTAATGCACGTGGAACATTTGGCTCATCTTTAAATCCATAGAAGATTTTAATGCGATAGAAATGCTCGTTTAGTGTTTCGACTTGCACCCGCTCCTCTTGAGGAACAAAAGGAACATCTTCAATCACAACCGTGACTAGAATATTTCGCTCATGCAATACTTTGTTGTGCTTAATATTATGCAACATCGCATGAGGTACAACATTCGGTGTCCCTGTCAAAAATACTGCATCACCAGGTACACGATGGACATTATCCCCCAGACTTCGGACGAATAAATCCAAAGATAGAGTATCGTGTTCCAGTTTAGCAAAGGTCAACTCACGACCACGCTTCCAAGTCATTAGAATCATGACTGCGATACTGCCGATAAGTAAAGGAACCCAACCACCAGAGAACATTTTTAATGAAGCAGCCGCAACCAGTACCGATTCCAAAAAGAAAAATGGAATAATTAAAAGCAATACTTTAGGCAGACTCCATTTCCATGCATAGAAAATAAAGATCGCAACCAGAATGGTGTCACACAACATCGTTAAGGTCACAGCTAAACCATAAGCACTTGCAAGGTTTGAGCTGGTCTTAAAGATTAAGATTAAAATTACAATCGCGACGAGAAGCAACCAATTCAGGAATGGGACATAAATCTGACCTTCTTCTGAATCTGATGTATGTTTAATACTTAAACGTGGCAGATATCCCAATTGAATCGCCTGACGCGCAAGGGAAAAGACCCCTGAAATGACCGCTTGTGATGCAATCACCGCTGCCATAGTTGCCAAGATAATCATTGGATATAAGGCCCAACTCGGCACCAATAAATAAAATGGATTTTCGATCGCAGCAGGGTTACGAAGTAGCAATGCACCTTGACCCGCGTAATTTAACACCAAGCAAGGTAAAACGACGGTGAACCAACCAAAGCGAATTGGACGAGGACCGAAATGTCCCATATCCGCATATAAAGCCTCACCACCTGTCACGGTAAGGACTACAGCACCCATAATAAAAAAGGACTGTAAAGGATGAGTAAAAATAAATTGAAATGCCCAATGCGGACTCACCATACCCAAAACCACAGGTGTCTGTATGACACTGACAATTCCGAGAATACCTAATGACAAAAACCAAAGTAAGGTAATTGGACCAAAAAATTTCCCGACAAAAGCTGTTCCATGTTTTTGCATCAAAAACAAGGTCGTAACGATCACAATTGCAATCGGTACAATAAAAGGATCGAGTACATCTGTTGCGATGGATAAGCCTTCTACTGCGGAGAGGACTGAAATCGCAGGCGTGATGATGCCATCACCAAAGAAGAGTGATGCGCCAATAAACCCAATTGCAATCAAGTAAATTTTTTTAGTATCTGATATTTTGGCTTTGCGCAAATTCAAGGCCAGTAAAGCCATGATTCCACCTTCACCATTATTGTCTGCTCGCATAACAATAGCGATGTATTTGATACTAATAATGAGCATCAAACACCAGAAGATAATGGACAGGATCCCCAATACATTTTCAGGCTGAATCCCGAGTCCATGTGCAGCATGAAATGATTCTTTCAATGCATACAGTGGACTTGTTCCAATGTCTCCAAAGACTACCCCTAGTGCTGCTAATGCCGTGGCTGGCAACGCTGCTTTTTTTGCAGTACTTTGCATATATTGTCTTCAATATAAAACGTGACTTGACGCAATATTATCATTAGACAAGAAGTTTTTCTGCAAATCTGTTTCGCTACAACTTGGCAGCCTGCTTTTTTTTAGTTACTATCGCACCCCATTGGTGAGGTGTCCGAGTGGCTGAAGGAGCACGCCTGGAAAGTGTGTAAACGTTTATAGCGTTTCGAGGGTTCGAATCCCTCTCTCACCGCCAAATTTAATTTCTATGATGTCTCATAGAGTCTTAAAAGCTTAAATCTAAAAGGTTTAGGCTTTTTTTATTGCCTTATACTATTCGATGAGATCTATTGTAATCCCCTATAACGTGGGGGATAATTGGGGGACTATTTAAAATCAACAATAATCATCCCCCAATATATAAGGATAACATCCTAAATGCTTACTGATGCGCAAGTTAGAAAGATCAAACCAATTGATAAGAAAAAACGCTATTCAGATGAAAAAGGGCTTTATTTAGAAGTTACACCATCAGGTGGACGTTTCTGGCGGTTAAAATATCGATTTAATGGACGTGAAAGCACTTTAACAATAGGAAGCTATCCTGAAATTTCTCTCGCTCAGGCTCGACGTGTCCGTGATGAGGCACGAATACAACTTTATAATAATATCGACCCTAACGCCACAAAAAATCAACGTCTCGATAAAACTGATAAAAACAAGCTTTTCAAAGTTCTAGCAATGGAATGGATGCAAGATCGTAAAGATGCGATCACCGAAGGCACTTACTTACGGGATTTATCTGTTTTTGAGAAAGATCTGTTCCCTGCTTTAGGTGATATGCCAATTGATCAAATTAAGGGAAAGGACGTATTAGCTTGCGCGAAAAAAATTGAAGAGCGTGGTGCATTAGAAATGGCAAAACGCTCTATTCCTTTAACTGGCCGAATTTTTCGCTATGCGATCCGTAAAGGTATTATTGAGAATGATCCAACCCCACACCTACAAGAGGCATTAAAGCCACGTAAAGTAAAACATATGGCTCGTTTGGATATCTCTGAGTTTCCACCTTTTTTAGAGCGTATGGATCGTTATCACGGTAGTATCTTGGTTAAAACAGCACTACAACTAATGACATTAACATTTGTGAGAACTGCTGAACTGATCAATATGGAGTGGAATGAGATTGATTTTGATAATCATTTATGGCGTATTCCTGCATATAAAATGAAAATGGCTCTACCTCATATTGTCCCATTATCAAGACAAGCCGTTGAGCTAATAGAAAGTCTTCGACCAATTACTGGTAACAAACAATTCGTTTTTTATAACCACAGTAAAGCCAAACCCTTAAGTAATAATGCTCTTTTAAGTGCAATTAGAACAATGGGCTATATGGGAAAAATGACTGGACATGGTTTTCGAGGACTTGCATCTACAACCTTACATGAACAAGGCTATATGCATGATGCGATAGAAATACAACTAGCTCACACCGTTGGCAATTCTGTTTCTCAGGCTTATAACCATGCTCAACATCTAGAATATCGGGTTAAGATGATGCAGGAATGGGCGGACTTTATTGGTAGTTTAAGGAATAAAAAATTCTCCCGCTTAAATACGAATGAATATGACAATTAATCATTACCAATCCAATAATGACTCTTTTTCATTAGAACTATTCAGCTCAAATTCCTCTTGATAAGTTGTCAATATCCTCTCTAAGACAAAACATTGCTTCGCAGAAAGATTCTGTTTCCCTATTGCTGCTGTTTTTAGAATACCTTTATCCTTAAAGCTCAGATCATGTTCTTTATTCAAGTAATGCAATAGATTTTTCCAGTAATACTTATCTATAGCATTGATCTTATTCTGCACTGAGATGGAATCAGTCAACTGCTGTTTTATTTTTGCTTCCTCTGCATGATCTTCAGCGCTGTTGCTATCCAATAATTCATTTAAAAAATCCTTGTTAAAACATTGATTCAGGCTTGATGATTCTGCCAAAATCGTTCCCCAACAAGCATCTTTTTTTGCCCACTCTGAAATATTGTTAGTAGTTTTGGCCTGATTAGGGTTGACTAAAATTTGATTAATTCTTCGGGTCAATTCAACTAATGTACTTTGAAGTGCTGCAGATAGTTCCTGTTCTTTCCAAAATTTCAGATAATCAAAAATCTTATTATTAGTTTTTAAATAATGTGATAAATAAGCTATAGTATAAATCACGATATTGGCACGATATCCATTGGTGTACCACGGTTGTGCTGCAACGAGCTTTTCAGTCTGTTTAAAGATGATGGCCCTTACTACAATTTTTTTAAAGTAATACTCATTGACTTCACCTTGTATCTCCATAGTTTTCCAGTTTTTAGCAATATACTCGGAGAATTTGGTGAAGTTTTTTTGTGCCCCCATATTCACCCATTTGGGTTCAGAGCTATCCCAAACCATCATATATTTCGCCAAATCAGTTTTTGTGAATAATTGAGTTTTTGGATACTTGATTCTTAATAATACCTTATTGCCATTAGATAACATTTCATTGTATTGGCCGCGTGAACGCTCATAGAACCAACTAGACTCACGTAAGGCATTCTTAGCTGGTGGTGCCCACATTTTCCGTGACAGTTCTTCAATTTTTACATGGTAAGGATGATTGGCCGATAAATCTGAAAGATTTACTTTATTTTGGGTATTAGCATATTGGGAAATACATGGTACTAATTTTTCACTTTGTTCAAGTGAAACTTTAGTCAACTTCATTTGTACAAAGATGTTGGATAAATCTGCTTTATCTTTAATTTTTGCTTTCGCTAATGATGCTGTTGTTTGACCACCGTTTACTATCTGTAAATCAACCACTTTTGAGATATAAGTACGACCATCCTTAATTAAAACTTCGACATCAGATGCAGTTGCGGTAATCCCATTATTATAGGAAAAAAAATATTCAGGCTCTTTCAAAATTGTATTTCGGATGCCTTTGTTGACTCCTCCTTTCGCCTGCAGGAAACTACGGACATTCTGTTCTAGCAATCTTGCGCCATAATCATTATAAATATCGGCCAACATATCGCCTGGACAGATCACTAAGTATGAAGGCAAGGCTGCATCACCAAGATGGGCAGGCAAACACTCCAAATTCTGCTCATAACGATCAATTAGGTCAATTTCCAGTGCTTCTCTACTAAGACTAGAAGATTTCAATTTATAGAGGCGTGAAATATCCCATAAATGATATTTGATGTTGATCCCTTCAAACTCTTCACGCTGTAATTCCTTAGTGGACTTACTCGATATTTCCCGCTCACTAAAAAAGAATAAGTTAACTTCTTCAATTTTATCCTTATAGACATCAATATAGTCTGCCAAGCGATAAACTTCAGTGGACGGATCTAACTTACTGCTGAAATCATGACTGTAAGATTCTTTAAAAAACTTTAATAGGCGTCTAAACCAGGTACTTAATTCAGTATGGGTCAAGGTTTCCAATTCAATTCGTTGGTCATAATCCGTTACGATCAAGTTGAGTGTGATAGATTCAGTATTTTCATTAGCATCAATATTAAAACCATGAACATATGCCCCAACATGTTTCGGATTTTCGCAGAATTCAAAATCATTTAAATCACCGATCTCAATCAGTTCTTTTACAACTTCTCCAACAAAGGCTTCGAGACTGAACATATTGAATGCTGCAGCTGATGCTGCAACATCCTTTTGTAAACCCTTAAAAAAATCCTGTAATTCACTCATAGTGCTGCTCCAATTTTTTGCACTAGATGTTCTGATTTGTAGAAATCAATCATATTAAGATCTAACTCATAGCTGACATTTAAAATGCCATTGGGAATCAAACCTGAATACAATCGTGGAAAGTCATTGGTAACTGTATAATCATTTGAATGACGAATGATGTAATGATCATTATCATAGTAATGGTCAGGAATATAATGCGACTCCAGCAGCTTATATTCAAATATAGTTAGCAATTCAGCATCATTGAGTTGAGTCAACTTGTCTTTTAAGCTAGACACCATCATATTCAAGTTTATTTTATCAGGCGCATTTTCAGGTGCCTCCAAAACAGCTACTACATGCAGGTATAGCTCAGAAAGATTGGTTTCAAGTTGATGCAATGATGAAATTTTGACACTACGTTTATCTATACTACTGATTGATTTAACTTCGACAGCAAGATCCTTAAAAATAAAGTCATGCTGTAAGCGTTCCGGGCCATGCCATGAATACAGAATCTGTTCTGCTGAATTTGGATATTCAGTTAGTAATACTTCCAAGAAACACATTTCAGCTAAGAGCCCACGAATTTGTTCTGAGCTTAATTTCCCATATGTACTGTATGAAATAAATTTTTTCCAGTTTTTCAACTTCAGTAAAAAAGCTTCGACAATTAGTTTTTCATCATCGGTCTGTTGCAAATCCTTCAACACAAACTGAATAAACTGATCAAAGTACTCGATCAGCTGAACATCCTCCAACTTGAATTGCAAAGCAAAACCACAGGATAGCTCTCTATAATCTGAACTGACTGCTCCAACCTCAACATAATGCTTGTTAAATAATTGGCGTAAATCCTGTTGATGCTGCACAAGAATGGAGAAGCTATTACCATAGTCGCGTGCGATAAAAATATCAGCTTTTAAATTTTCACCAATTCGACGGGTGGTAAAGGAATTTTTTTCAGGAGCACTAAGTTCATTCCATTTAAGTAATGTCCCCATTATTCTTCCTCCTCAAAATCCGCTTCTACTTTAGATTCCACATAAATACGATTGGCAAAAATCTGAACTGCTTGATCAGAATCACCATATGGGAAACTTAAACTCAAGGCAGGATGGCCCAAATCTTGGGCTTCATCCCAATATAATCTTTCCTCAGCACGAGTTTCATCTTCTTGCAAAGACAACTCCACCAAATAAATAATGATTAAGGGTTTTTGTCGTACCTTTCGATATTCTTTAGCAGTTTCCTTTTCAAGCTTTGAGATTTGTTCGTCAGTTAAGCCAATACGTTCATCCATATTGGACCCCAAACGGAGCTTGTTTAACATGTAGTTCATATTGTCAGTTATGGTGACTTTGTTACGTTCTACTGCACGAATATCGTTGAATGTATTCAACACTAAACCTTTGATATGCTTTGTTCGGAACATAACGTCCATTGTTGGGTATTTATATTGTATCGCCACCAAATATCTAGTAGCAGCTTCCATCAGCTCCTGACTTGGAGGTACTCTTTGGTCTGCACCAAACTGATATTCAGCTAATAAATCAATAACATCCTCCACATCCACATCTCGGAAGAATGCTCCAGTTTGATATTTTTCAACCTGATAATTTGTATGAACGTTTTCCCAAAATTTTGTGAGTAACTGATAGTTTTTTGCGTGTATGTTTGGATCCTGATGGAATGAGGTTTGTTCCTTGAGTTCACCACTGAAACTGTAGCTCAGTTTAATTTCTTCAGCCGTTTTCATTTTATTACGGGCAGTAATCATCAAGCCTGTATTGCTGGCTTTGACATATAGACCAAAATCTTTTGGTGTTTTTTTTAGCTGGTTCATTTCTGCAATCTGTCGACGTACATCATCGGCCGCCATGGTAATATGTTCGTACCAGGAATAAGCCTCATCAGTCATGTAAATTCGGCACAAATCTTCATATTGTGGACGATAACCAAACCAACGCCCCATTTGTAACAAAGTGTCATACATTTGGGTACTACGGTAAAAATAGCTGACAGTCAAACCTTCAATGGTCAGACCACGTGAAAGACTGAAACCACCAATAGCGATGACCATTAAGCCACGATTTCCATGTGCAGCGTAATCTAATGAATCTTGAGAAGTGCTATTTACCACGCATGTTTTGAACACGTAGTCCTTTTCAGAATCATCAAACATTTTTCTCAATTCTGTAGTAATCTTCTCCCACTGAATCACTTTTTCATCAAGATCTTTCGTACCTGAATAAAACTTATTAAAAGTGTGATGCAATAAAGAAATATATTCATAATTTAAAGCATCGGGCATAGCAGAGAAACTAAGTACTTGATCACTTAGCTCCGACAGATAATCCAAGACTTTATTTTTCAACTGAACCTGTACATCGACAAACGTGGAGACATTAATCAGCATTGAACAATGTTCATTAGCATCATGACGTAAATTGCGAATACATTTAGCAAGCATAAAACAGCAAATAGCTTCCTTCAAAGAATCAGGAATTCTTCTGATTGTAAAGGTTTTCTTATGTTTTAGCGGAAGATGCTGACCTATTTCTTTTGGAGCCAATGGTACATGAATATATCTATAATCTTCGTTCAGGAAAATCTTTCTAGCACCAAAATAGTTAGTAGGTGCATCCAAATTATAGATAAAATCTTTTGGGAATAAATCTTCCTCACATTCACAATACGATTGCGGATCAATAAAGATATTAGCAAATGGCGTAGCTGTATAACCAACATAACTTGCCTGATTAAAGCATTTCAAAATAGTTCGGATGTAAAAATTGGTTTGGGTTGGATCCAAATCAGAATTTCTAGTATTAATAGAAGCGTTATCTGCCTCGTCATCAATCATCACCATCGGCACATTGATACGACCATTCGACTTTGCCCCTTTCATATTGAAATTGACTAACCAATTATGCAAGCTACGCAAAGTCGATACGTTTTTCTTAATAACCAAAATCACAGGTTTATTAAAATTACTGATTTCAGTCGCAAACGTATCTGCCTGGTTTTTATTAAAGTCCTGATCCACAGTCGTAAATGATGCAGGATGTGGAAACTCACCATCAAATTGTACTGCCACACCAATCGGTGTTTTTTTTCTATCCTTGCCACTCACTCGTCCCACAAACCCTTCATCGATGCGCTGTTGTGTCTGTGAACGCAAGTTATTATGAATTCCTGCAATTACAATAATGAATTTATAGCCTGCATCTGCAGCCTTGGTCAGTAAGGATAAATAGTTACTGGTTTTACCAGATTGTACATCTCCAATCACTAATCCTCTGCGTTGGAATTTATAATTTTCACGTCTTGGATTGCCTAGTAGACTTAAAATACTGTCATTCACACGTGAGATTGACTTTACCACCCCAGGTGGCATACCTTTATCACGCAAATAACGTTCATAAGATGTACTATATATTTTTTCTTCGTGTGTAATCTGTTTAATCCAGTCCTGATCGTGTTCAGCCTCAGCACTGATGACCGAGATACCTAGCTCCATACTGCAATTCACTTTAGACTCTACATAGCGAATAATGGCATCTAAATCCCCCTCGTATTCTGAAAACATCGCCGCCATTTTGACAGTTTTTTGAATATGCTCAATTTTAAAAGGCGCTTCCTGTGTGGAGCATTTAATAATTGCTGTTTGCGCCACGTTATGTTGAATTGTATTAAGCATAATATTCTTCTACCCACTGATCTAAATTTTTAAGATATTGACTAAATAAACCACAAGCTATTGCGGCTTCTTTTAAAATTGCTTTATCTAAGTTTTTCGCTTCCATATATTCAGCAAATTCTCTGAATTTCTCTTGTATTTGTTTTTTTTCATATTCAGCATGTTGACTGACCTGTTTGGGATTTACCGCCATGTCCGCATAAATACTCTGAATTGGTAAGCTACTTTGAATGACTTCAATTAATGCTTGAAAATGTTTGCTCTGCTCTGTCGACATTGTATTTAACAAAGTCGTATAAAGAGGAAATTCAGTGTTAACTCGGTAATTAATACTCTCCCCTGAATATCGACTCCATGCAGATTGATTGTTTTCAAGAGATTTGTTTACCCGCTTAGTTGACATTCTTACACTTGTGTTGGAAATTTTACCCACAATCTGTTTTAACCGCTGAAGAACAGCTAAAGGTGGAGTAGCCTTGGATTTCTTGATATCAATTGTCCATAAATGATCAATAGCTTTATCAAAATTAATCTCTACACGAGCATATTTTGTGTTTTCAGATTTCGGAATAATTCTGAACCAATCCCCCCATACCATCAGCCGGTCGTTACGATAAACATATCCCCCCTGACAATTAAGTAAATCACTGCGCATTTTTAAAGTCTCATATTCCTGTGAAGTCATATTGGTAAAGTGAGGTAATGCATAGGCTTGCATTGTGACTTCAGAATCATTAATAGAGACTTTTTCCGATCCAATGATCTGCGTAAATTTATTGGATAGACAAAAAGGATTGAAGGGATGAATTTCGTGATTATTCAATGTGATTTTTATTTTTCTTATTTTGGCATTTCCTTCAATAAACTTATGAAATACCAATCCAAGATGATCTCTGAGCTTAGTAAGCAAATGTGCAAAATAGCGGTTAGTTTCTACCTCATTATTTGTAAATTCTATTCGATCTATATGATCCCAAACCACAATCGTACCGTGGTAGGCAATTTTTTCCAAATAGGTTGCATCCAATTGAAACTCTATAGGATCGATAATTTTCAATAGCCACTGATCATTTTCAATCACATAATCTAAATCCCACTGAGCAGCACATATTTGCCCATTTTTTGAAGAGATGACAGTAAGTTTTCTCGCTTGGGAAAAGGAGGCTGTTTTCAAACCAAGACCAAATCGGCCAAGGTCCTCTTCTAAGCGAGTTTCTGTTGGTGATTTTGCAGCAAATCTTAAAGCCTGATATAACTCATCGGCGGTCATACCTTGACCATTATCAACAATCAAGAATCGAGGAGCTGGTTTTACTGTAAATATTAGATCAATCTGAGTTGCCGCTGCAGCTATACTGTTATCAATAATATCAGCAACGGCTGTATCTAATGTGTACCCTATATCTCGCATAGATTGCAAAATGGATGCGGCACTAGGCACTAGAATTTTTGTATTATTCATAGGTTTTAAATTTTGAACTTAATACGATAGAGTTTAAAAATAAGCATTATGTTTTACAATGTAATTAATCTTTATTTAATAAAATTATTAGTTCTATTTTATAAATAATTTTTCTTCATCTCCAAATTAAAAAATCAGCAATTAAACTGAATCAACATATCTCATTTTAGATTATACACAAATACTAAAAATCAAGGGAATAAACACCAATCACAGAAAGGATCAGTGTTTGATGTATGGAAAAACTTACTTTAATTTTCTTATATTTTAGATAAATTACCTATCTAAGTCGTGCCAAATATAAGATTTTTCATTTCTTAAGAACTTTTCAATCACATACACAGGATCTAAATATAAGCACTCAATAGGCGCAAAGTCTGCCACCAAATTTTTTAACTCTTCAATATCTTTAGATTCATGTCTATAACTCATTTGAATCTTAGATAAATAAGGCTCTTTACCAGGAAAAATAAAAATGTTTTTGATTGCTTCAGGTTCAATATCAGGATAAATAAGTTTTACAGCTTTGACATAGAAAAACTGTTTAACCAAATCTGACCATCCTGGCGCATTTCCAGGATTAGTAGCTAAATAATACTTACTATCTATCACCCAGCAACGGCTTTCATCTTTGATGAATAGATCTATACGCATACCTTTTTCGACTGAGTCATAAAAATTTTTAGTCGGGTCTGAAAAATGATATTGAGGTATAGGTAGTAAAGAATTGATTTTGGGATCGACCCCATGAAATATATTTTTAAGTAAGAACTCCCAAACATAATGAAATTTTCGAATCCCAATCACAATATTATTTGAACCAGACTCCTGTACTCTTTCTAAATATCGAATAAGAAGCTGTAAGGTCCTAACCTCAAGAGAAACAAATGTTGAATGTAATCTCTGCTTTAGGAAATGAATTTTTTGATCTAACCCCATTTGATTGAGTAAAACTTTTTCGAATAATTGGTCTTCTGATACAAAGCTAAATCGTTCATCTAACCAAGAAAATTTCTCTAATATCTCCAATATAATTTCACAATGAATGCTTGAAATTAGATCATCCTGATATACAGAAATTGGGTATTTTTGAGGATTTAAATATAATGGAACATCATTTGTTGTAAAAAAGGGAAACTCTCTCTTAACTGTTTTAGACCAATTAGTTCTACCCCTTTCACTATAGCTATTTGTTTTAAACCGTAATATTCCTACATTAAAATATAGATCAATTATTTCAAAAATGTCAGTTAAAGAAATTTCTTCAATAATATCGCCCAACTCTTCTTCATCGTAAGCCAATAGACTCGAATCAATTGACATCTTATAAGAGTAAATAGTTTTTATTAAATTTCCAATTAATTGAATATTTAGAGAAGATGATTTTGCTGGACAAAAACAGTATGTACAGCCATCAAATATGATGACTCCACAAAATGCTATTTTCATTCCTTTATCGACAACATCAACGCCCCCAAGTGATTTTAATTTATCAACCACGAGCTCAGGAATTCTTTTTAGATCAACAAATTGCTTGTCTTCAAAATACTGATATTCCATCATTACTTTTCTGTCGTATCAATGTCATCAACATCTTTTTGGGATTTTAGAACTTCTATAAACTTTTCAGAGAATATGGGACCTCCATTTGAATAAATTTGATGCAACTGCCCATATCCATGAATTTCTCGCTTAAATATTTCATCATTTTGATTCTTATATTTAAGAGCATCATCCCATAGATATGAACAAATTTTACCAATGAAAGTTTGCCCAGCTATATCTTCTTTGAGATCACTATCTTTGATAAACCATGGACCGATGAACTTATCTTCTACTACTTTTAGCTGCACTAAAACAGTATTAATAGCTTGAGCTAAAGTCTTCCACTCTACACTCGGCAAATTGGCATCATTTATAGGGATAAATCCATTTGCACACTCAGTAAAATCAAGCGGCAAATACTCAAAAATCCAACGTCTTTTGAATGCTGTATCTAGAGGAAAAACAGCCTGATCACTACTATTCATCGTTGCAATAATTGATAAATTATTAGGTATGATCAATTGACGCTTTGATATGAATTCATGTGCTTCTAAACCAGGTACACTTTTTAAAGAATCATATAAATCCTCATCCTGTATCAGGATAGGATACTCACTTTTGCCTTCATCATCCCTATCTAATAGCTGGAAAACTTCTCCAAAAACTGCAGCAGTATTTGCTCTATTAAGCTCTTCAATGACTAAAAAGTAGCGGGTTTTTGGATTTAGAATTGCTTTCTCAAGGATTTGAATAAATGGACCTTTTCTATAACTATAAGTTATATTTCCACTCGAATCTTTGTGCGGTTTTAAACAACCAATAAAATCCGAATATTGAGTTTCTGGATGAAAGACTGTTCGAATATAATTTTCACCTACTATCTTACTAACAGATGCACTTTTTCCTGCTCCTGGAGCCCCATAGATTATTTTATTAATACCTTTTTCAACTATGGTTTCTTCATCAACTGGCTTACTAGATTGATGAAAATCAACATCCAGTGTGAATAAGAACTTATTTTTTTCTTCTTTGGTAATTGTTAATACTGACAGATACGGCAAAGAAATTCTGCGAACTAAATCATTAAAGATGTCTCCTGATTCAGACCTAATATAATAACGTTTGCCATCATCAAAATCAGTTAAATTAAAAACAATTTCTTCAGATAAAACTAATACTTCATTAAAAATTGAATCCCAATATTCTTGAGATACTTCTTTATATTTGTTAATAAATTGATAACAGAACTCAAATTTTTCTTTTAATAAAAACTCTATTAGATTCACTTTTCTGAAATAATAGATATTTTCATCAGTAAAGTTATCAAAAAAAGTCTTAAACTCCTCTCTATTCTCAGCAGACCCGATATGAAATTTAGCTTCACCTGAACCTTTTGTTTTTAAAAGTTTGATTTTTCGATGAACAAAACTATCAACTAATGGTCGAGAAATATTTCTAAGTGTCATATTAGATTAGGTGAGAATAAAATTTTAATTTATCCTACACCTAATCCATTAAAAAATAAAAGGCTATATCGCCAACGCTAGTTGTTTTTTATCTTCTTTGCTAGACCAATCAACAACTAGGTTTATCTGTTTAACAATATTCATCAGCACATCTACCACAATTGAGTTACCAGCTTGTCGATAAGCTTGTGTATCAGATACAACTATCTTGAAACTGTCACAAAAACCCATGAGTCTTAAACATTCTCTTGGTGTTAATTTTCGGATACGACCATGTGTAGTAACGTAATTATCAACACCTGCTCGATGCATTTTTGTCATTGTTGCTAATAACGGGCGAGCTATCTCTAAATCGATTTTGGGACGGGTATAAAAACCTTTTGTACCTGTAGCCATCACATAATTTACAAGTTTCTCTGAAAGAAAATACTTCTCGTCTATTGGGTTTGGTAATTCTTCAAAAATAAAATCACCGTGCCAATTAAATTGCTGATTTGCTTTTTGACATAAACCAATCGAGCCATTAATCTGTGTATATTGTTTATTTAAGTTTTTTGTACTAATAACAAAATCAATGCCTTTATCCCCTAAATAATATTTTTCAGGCGTATTTTCTAGTAAGAAATTCTGCATTGTCTTAGTCAAAGGCTGTGCCTTAGGGAATTCAAAATCGACTGAATGATCAAGGAAGCCAACAACAAATAATCGTTCTCGGTTTTGAGGAATTCCATAGTTTTTAGAGTTTAGAACTTGCGAATACCATTTATAACCAAGATCACTGAATACATTTTGCATGATAGCCCAAGTGTTACCATCATCGTGACTCAAAACACCTTTAACATTTTCATATATAAAAACTTTAGGTCTTATCTCGCTCACTAAACGCGCAAACTCATAAAAGAGAGTCCCTCGTGTATCTTCGAAACCTCCCCGCTTCCCTACCATTGAGAATGATTGACAAGGACTTCCCCCAACAAACAGATCAATTTCATTTCTATATTGGTAACCATCCATAAAACGAACATCATAATGAAAATGCTCAGATGGGATTCCATAATTCGCTAAATAACTCTCTTCAACAAAATTCTTCTTTTTCTTACGCTTATAAAGATCATCAATATATTTTTTTTTCTCTCTAAAATTTATTAGTTTAGTGAGATGTTCATCTATTTCACTACGTTTCAAATCCAATTCAATGTTTCCATTATCGCATGCAAATGAGATTTCATGCGGAATAGATAAGCGTTCTAGAGCATGCTCAATAGCCCCAATACCACTGAAAACTGTACCTAATTTCAACATAGAAAACACTTCAAATTTGATTTTAAAAATACTGTATACCAGACCCAGATATTTGTGTCCAGATGTAAATTCAACTTTAATGTAAACAAAGTTATTTATCTTTAGTAAATTTTTCAACTAGTAAAAAAATGAAATAAAAAATTTCCATTATTTACGGCTAGCTAACAGAACATCAGTCATCTCGATATGTACCTATCTCTGTAAATTGTTAATAAATCTATGTTTAGCCGAGATAATGACATCATTTGATTTCACGCTATCATGCAAAGGAAATCGAAGTAATAGATTTTGGGGAATTGTTTTGTTGGGTATTTTAAGCTCGTAAGTTCAATAACAATTAGCTATAGACATGAAAGATTCATGCAGCAGTCGCATTGCCACTATCTTTATCAAGATCTCCATCTTAGCAGTTTGCACAAAATGGTTGATATAAACTCTCCGTTTCTACCCTAATTGTAGATTCAAAGAATTCCAATACATTTGTATCGTAATAATCTAAAGTTTGCTTCATTTTTTCCACAATTAATTTTTCTTAATTCTATCAAAAAAATAAGGGAGCAAAAGCTCCCATTACTCTCGTTCTTCCATCTTAGACTCAATCCACTGATGAATCTCCCAAGCCGACCAACCAATACGCATTTCGGTTAACCGCACAGGTTGAGGAAATGTAGGATCGTAATATTTCGATTCCTTGTTGATCATCTCATAGATCTTTGATCGGCTTAGGGCAGTAAACTCAACAACATGTTTGATGTTAATAATTTGATTCATCTGAAAAGTTTGACCTGTAAACGCATTCATGATGTTTAACTCCTAATCATTGATGCGAGCGGTAATTGCTCAAATGATAGGTCTCCTGAATAAAAAATTACTTGATCCAATCTGATCCAATGCTGTCTAATTCAAAGCCTGCACCGACTGCTGCAATCCTTTCTGAATGTCCTGAACATGAGTTAAATCATTAGGTTGCTGACCCTTCTCTGAATTCGCTTCATCCATATAGAACTCTTCAACAATATCTAGCCCCTCTTCGCCTCCTACCTCAAAGCTGGCATTGCTATAACCCTGCCGCGCTACTTGATCTAATGTCTCCTGATAAAACCCTGCTGCCTTACTTTGTTCACTGATTTGCTTAGCATTGCTAATCGCTTCTTGTAAGTTGATACCCTCCCTTAAAGTCAAATCCACGTAATAGATCGGAGTTCGGTAGCTTTGCGTGGTGCTCTTGCCTCTGAGAGTGAGTTGCAATGGTAAACATGAAAGTAAGTCACCTGAAGCCGAGCTGTAATAACGTAATCGTGCTGCCAAAGTTCGAATACTATTAAAGCCTGTGGTTCTAAATATGAAGGTACCAAACTCATCGGATTCATCTAAATTGACGTAAAGTCTGCCATAAGGCTTACACAGTCCGCCTTGTGCCAATGGACATAAATCAGGGGATGGACATGGATGTTGTTCAATCCCGTTTTGTCCTAATCTTTGGCAAGTTTCTCCATTGCCTGAGCAGATTAAGCGTCCTGTTTGGCGGTCAAATAGGCTGTACTCTGCCCGTAGGTTCAGTTCAGGATCGTTAAAGATCATCCGTACTGGAATACTTCTAAGCTTTTGGTTTTGATTCGGTGCCTTAGCGCGTAGCTGTTCATCGAGTGGATGTTTGACCCATCCGTCTTTCCCTTGAATTTGGCTGGTAATGGTAAATTGATCGTCCTTTTCAGGGACGCGTTTGCCGTTCTTTTCCACAATCTTACCAATACTGATACGACCAAGAACAGGTGGTGTAATTGCGAGACCTTTAATCATGTTGATGTCCTCTTATATCGATGTTGAAGTAATGTTTAGATTTTGGGCATAAAAAAATCCCATATCTGTTGAGGTATGGGATCGGGTTATTTGATGTAGCTTTGGTGATTGATACGTTGTTGGGAAATAAATGCTGGAATGTGTAGCTGCCCTATCCACCATTTGG